>DASVKT010000260.1:0-7403 GCA_036385235.1 Candidatus Limnocylindrales bacterium
GACGATGTCGCCCGAGTAGCGGATGCCGCCGTCGCCGATTATCGGGACACCGTGCTCGGCCGCGACGGATGCACACATCATGATCGCGGTGAGTTGCGGCACGCCGACACCGGCCACGATCCGCGTAGTGCAGATGGAGCCCGGTCCGATGCCAACTTTGACGCCGTCCGCGCCCGCGGCGATCAGCGCGGCGGTTCCTTCGGGAGTGGCCACGTTCCCCGCCACGAGGTCCAGGCCGTCGCCGTACGAGGCGCGGTATCGACGCAGCGCGTCGAGGACGTTACGAGTATGCCCGTGGGCCGTGTCCACGCAAAGCGCGTCCACGCCGGCCCGGACCAGGGCCTCGGCCCGTGCCACTGAATCCGCACCGACGCCCACAGCGGCAGCTACACGCAGTCGCCCCTGCGAGTCCACGTTGGCCAGCGTCGCGTCGCCGGGCACCTGAGCCGCCTTGACGGCGGCAACTTGCTCGGCCTGGCGCTCGGGTGCCTGGTTTCGATGGATCACGCCGATCCCGCCCTCGAGCGCGATGGCAATCGCCATCCCATCCTCGGTGACAGTATCCATCGCCGCGCTGACGATCGGCGTGTTCAGCGTGATGTGCCGCGAGAAACGGCTCGCCACGCTGGCATCCCCTGGAAGTATTTCCGAGTATTGAGGGATCAGCAGGACGTCGTCGAAGGTCAGCCCCATCAAGGGTCGACTCAACAGCGCGCCTGCGACCTCCGAGTCCGCCGCATCGGCCTTAGCGATCGTCAATTCGGGTCCTCCATCCTCGCGCTGCCCTCGCTCCACCGACCTGGCCGGCCGGTCCGCGCCTGGAGGCCGGCGCTCTGGTTGCCGGACATTCTACGGACCGCAGGCCGAGCCCGCCCGGGAATCTGCCGAAATCGCGACGTCGCGCGACGAGTGGGGCTCTTCCGAATCCCCCGCCGCATCCGCCTTGTGATCCGTCAGGACATCGCTGCCGTCAGCCTGGCCGGTTCCTCGACTACGAGACCCAGAAGCCGAACGTGAAGAGCATCACCAGCATTCCCATCAGGAGCGTGCTCGCCAGGACCCAGGCACGGTCGAACACGTCGCGCCGACCGAACCAGGCCAGCATGAGGAAGATCGCCGGAACCGCCAGGACATAGCGGTCCATGCCTTGCGCGTAGGAGCTGCCGGCGCTCAGCACGATTACTCCCAGGCCGAAGAGCGCGACACCTGGCATGCGTGGCAGGAGCCAGATGCAGGCGACGATGCCCAACGCCAGGGCGAGGAATTCGAGCGTGATGTAGACGGTCGTGGCGGAGGGAAGCGGGCCGCCGCCGTAGACGGCGTAGGCGCCCGCTGCGCTCTTGTCGACGCCCGTGATCAGGCTGTCCCAGGCCGTGTGCCACAAGTCGATGGACTTCGGAATGTCAAACGAGCGGGAGAAGAACTCGCGTTCCACGGTCTGCCAGTTCTGTCCGAGCGGCGAGACAAACCAGGCCGCAAAGGCCGCCACCGGGGCAAGAGCTGCCACGATGGGCACGCCGATCCGCCAACCCCTGGGTCGGGTCTGTCCGTCGCGGAAGATCTGGACGGCCGCCCAGGCCAGGGGAAGGAAGAGGAGGAAGCCGGCCTGGCGGGTTAGCGCAGCCAGAATGGCGAAGGCCGCCGCAGCCACGATCTTCTTCTCGACCGCCAGTGCGCACGCCATGAAGGCCAGGCCGATGAAGAGGCCTTCGGTGTATACCTGGGCCAGATAGAAGCCCGTCGGAAACACGAGCAGGTAGAGCGCCGCGCGCAGCCCGTGGCGTCCACCCCACGCGCCGGTGGCCGGTTCGACGTCGCCACCTTCGGCCGGCGCCGGCTTCCTGCGGCGCTCGAGGAAGGCCATCAGACGGGCCAACGCGAGCATCGCCAGGAGCCCGCCGATTGCGGAGACGATGATCCCGGCGAGCGTGGCGCGACCGACCTCAGTCAGATCGGACGTTAGGGGCAGCACACTCTCGACCGCCATCACCGGCCGCATAGACATCGGGTAGGCGGGCATGAACGCGTAGTTCAGTGGGGTCCAGCCATCCATCGCAGCGGTGCAGGCAGGGACGCCGAGGCTGACGGTGCGGCCGTCCTGCGAGACGTATGCCTGGGCGTTCGGGTCGTCGTACCCGGCAACTGCGATCGAGATGTAGTACTCGGAGTCGAACGCCACGTGCTCGTTCATGTTGAGATCGGCGAGTAATGGCCTGCAGCCCGGGCCGGTCGCCGCCGGGATCGCCTGGCCGGTCTCGTTCGGGGTCCAGGCCAGAGTGTCGTCCGGCCGCGCTGGCTGGAGGCGAGCCTCCACGGCGATCTGGAACGCGCAGACGATCACCAACCAGGCGGCCCACACGACCACTATCCGGACCACATCAGCCGGAGGGCGGAACGGAAGTCGCACATGGAACGGCACCTGAGAGGCGGCCGGCCATCGGCGGTGCGGAGATCCCGACTCGTCGGGAGCGAGCGACTGTGGTGAGCTCAACGGTGACTCCTCTCCTGGCTGCGACGGAATATGCGCCTGCACCGCTAGGCGGTGATCTGGATTGTGGCGAAGAAGGCCTGGGTGCGGCCGTCGTCTGCCTTGCCGGCGTCGGTCATCACATCGAAGGCATACATGTCATCACCCGCGATACAGAACTCGGCTACCCAGGTGGTCTTGGAAGTCGCAAACGTTATGAGACGGCCGGGATGCCCGGCCAGCGTAATGTCGGATTGGCTCCTGAGCGCGGCACCGGGCACGGTCGCGATCTCCTGGTTCATGGCGCCGTCGAGGACGGACTTGATCGGCGCCTTGGAGAACGTCCCCGCCTTGAACTTGACGTGGATGGCCTGGAACCCGGCGTTGGAACTGTCCGTGTGAGTCCAGATCGTCACAGGGGCGTTGCCGGCCGGGGTCGAGGCCGTGGCGGTCGCCGTCTTCGTTGCGCCCGGCATCAGGACGGAGAAGCCCTCCCCAGCGGGGGCCAGCGTGACCCAGCCAGAGGTATCGACAGCAGGCGCGCTTGCGGGCGGCGAGCCATCGGCCGGCGGGTTCGCCACAGGTGCGCTGGCGTCGAGCGAGCCAACTGACGGCTGCTCGCTCGCGGTGGGCAGCGGAGGCGAGTAGACCGCGGCGTGGCGCGGGATCGAAGAGGAGCAGGCGGCCAGCGTGACGGCGATGAACAAGACCGCCGCCAACCGACGCACGTGGCCTTCGCCACTGGCTGAAGTTGCAGTCGGGCGGGCGCAGCCGGCGCGGCGGCTAGATCCCGACTCGTCGGGAGCAGTTGACAGCGATGCCCTCACCGGTGACTCCTCTCTTGCCCGTGACGGGGATTTGCGACCGTGCAGCTACACGGTGATTCTGAACGAGGCGAAGAAGGCCTGGGTCCTGGCGGCGTCAGCTTTGCCAGTGTCTCCACCCACTCCGATCCCGTAGACGTCATCACCCGCAACGAAGAACTCGGCCGTGAACGAACCTGTCGAACTCGCAGCCGTGAAGAAGCGGCCGGAATGGCCGTCGAGCGTTGCGTCGGATTGGCTCGTGAGTGTGGCGCCGGGCATTGCCGCGATCTCGCCATTCATCAAGGTATCCAGCGAGACGCCAGAGAGGGCGCCTGCCTG
This sequence comes from Candidatus Limnocylindrales bacterium, assembly GCA_036385235.1. Classification (GTDB taxonomy): domain Bacteria; phylum Chloroflexota; class Limnocylindria; order Limnocylindrales; family CSP1-4; genus Fen-1039. The sequence continues at coordinate 3,613 of DASVKT010000260.1, forward strand.
GAACTTGAGTAGAAGGACCTTGAATGTCACGCTCGAACCGTCCGTATAAGCCCATTCGGTCTGGTTGGCGTTGACGACCAGGGAGCTGCCGACGCCGACCTGTTCGGGCGCCGTGCCCGGCATCAGGACGGAGAAACCCGCGCCCCCGGGGGCCAGCCTGGTCCACGTCGACGTATCTGCGGCGGACGAGTTAGCTCCCGGCATCGCGCCTGATGGCGCCACCACTCGGGGCCAGACAAAGACACCGAGCAGGGCGGCGCAGACCGCAAGAACTGCGGCGACTTGGACGATCGAGAAGAAGGGCCCGCTAGCCGGGGCGCTCTCGAAGACTTCCGCGTCCCGGGGCAGCGGTCGGTCGGAGGCGAGATCGCCCACCTCCCGGTAGTAGTCGCGCAACGCGCCTTCAAGGTCGCCTTGCGCAATCCACGGCTGCTTCTTCATCGGAACGCCTCCTCACGGCGCCGGTCGGCGTCCAGAATGGCTCGCAGGTGTTCATGTGCGGCGTGGAGTCGTGACTTCACGGTTCCCTCGCGTACGCCCGTGACGGCGGCCATCTGGGGCACGGTCATGTCCCGCCCGTAGCGGAGCCCGAGGAGCAGTTGTTCTTCTGGGCACAGGCACCGGATAGCCCGCCCGAGCTCGTCCCGCTGCGACAGCATCTCCCGACCGTCGTCGCCAACCGGCTCCATCTCGACGAGCGTGAGTGTCCGGGCCGCATGCCGCAATTGGCGTTTGCACACGTTGACCAGAATCCGACTGAACCACGCTTCGGCGGCCCCGAGGTCCCTGAGGCTTCGGCGACGATCCCAGGCAAGCAGGGCAGCCTCCTGCACGGCATCCTCTGCGGCCGAGGGATCGCGAAGGATGTAGGTCGCCAGACGCCTGGCCGCCGGGAAGCCCGCCAGCAACGCATCCTTGACGGCGTCGTCGGCAGTGCCAACGCGAGTTCGAATTGCCACGTCCAGCATTGTCTCTCTCCGGACCCAGCGGATTGCTGCTCACGTGACTGATCCTGGCGATCTTCGTTTCGTTCGAAAATCGCGAATGAGGAAACCTGGGCCTCGATAAGCGCCGGCGAAGAGGCGCCTGGCATCCTCCGCGCGTGCTCCCCTCCTCCGTCGCCGAACGCCTCGACCGGCTCGCGCCCGACCAGCGAGCGGCCGCCACTGCGCCACCAGGGCCGGTGCTGTGCATCGCACCGGCGGGAAGTGGCAAGACCACCACCCTGGTCGCCCGGATCGCGTGGCTGGTGGCCACAGGCGCGGACCCGGCGGGGATCACCGCCGTCACGTTCAACAAACGCGCCGCCGACGAGATGGCTTCGCGCGTGGACGCTGCACTCGAGCCGCTCGGGCTGGCACCGGGGAGCGTCCGCGTCAAGACGTTCCATGCCCTGGGCCGCGAGATCCTCGCGGAGGGCGGAGTGGCTGTGGAGCCGCTGCTGGATCGCGAGGCGGTCCTCCGCGACCTGTGGCCGGAAATCGACCGAACTGCCATACGCCGGCTCGACGACGCCTTCAGCCGCCTCAAGCTCGACATCGGCGTAACCGCGGCCGACGTGGGCACCGACCCGGAGCCGGGCCCGATCGCCCGGGCATTCCTGGCATACGAGCAGGCTCTGGACGATGCCGGGGGGCTCGACTTCGACGACCTGGTCGCTCGATCGCTCCGGCTGTTAGAGGCTCGCCGTTCCATGCTCAGCCGCTGGCGGGAGCGCTGCGAGCACCTCCTGGTTGACGAGACTCAGGATGTCGACCGGAGCCAATTGCGCCTGGCGTTGTTGCTGGCGGCGCCGGCAAACCGAATCTTCCTTGTCGGCGACGACGACCAGACGATCTACGGGTGGAGGCTGGCTGACGTCAGGCGCGTCCTGAAGCTGGCAGGCGAGCTGCCCGGCCTGCGCCGGATGGATCTGACCGTGAACTACCGCTGCCCGCCGGCGGTTGTCGCGCGGGCGGTCCGCCTGGTGGCCTGCAACAGCGAGCGCTTCGCGAAGACCATCACGGCATCTCCAAAGGCCTCGGGCCGGCTGATACTCGCGCCGGACGGCTCGGATGAGACGACGCGGATCCGGCGGGTCATTGAAAGCTGGCCCGACGACGGCGGAACCCGGGCGATTCTGGCGCGGACCAACGCCGAACTTCTGCCCGCGGCGGCCGTCGCGGTGGAAATGGGATTACCCTTTCGCGCCGCCCGCATTCGGCTGCTGACGGAAGACCTCCGGGTCGACGCAATCGTGCGCGCGGCAAGCGAGTCGGGGGACTCGCCGGTGCTGCCGCGGCTGGTCGAGCTTGCCAGGCGCGGCCTCACTCTGCCCGACCCGGAGCCACGCTGCGATGCCTCGTCCGCGACCGATCCAGACCGTCGTGACGCGGATGAGCCGCTCCCTGTTGAGACGGACGACCTGATCGCGGCGGTTGTCGGCTGGGCTGCGCCGTACGCCACTCTGACCGAGCTTGGCACGGCAATTCAGCGGCACCGCGCGCGCGTCGCCGAGTTGCGCCGCGAAGACGCCGGGCTGACGCTGGCCACCGCCCACGCCACCAAAGGCCTCGAATTCGATCACGTGGCCGTCATCGGGCTCGAGGCCGGCCGCTTCCCTTCGGCGCGGTCGCTCCGGGAAGCCTCCGAGCCCGAGCGCGCCCTGCAAGAAGAACGCCGGCTGGCGTACGTAGCCTGGACCCGTGCCCGCCGTTCCCTCACCCTGGTCTACGACCCCGCCACGCCGTCGCCATTCCTGCTCGAGGCATTCAGCTCCGACGAATTGGGCATTGCAGAAGCCGGGTACTAGCGGCCTACCGCGAGGTCTGGGCCACCAGGCTGTGAACGACACGATCGTGTAGAGCCCGGTGGTCGGACTTGTTGTATGCGTCGTACATCAGGAAAGCGGACCAGCCGGCAGCACCAAACAAGAGCGTCGACCAGAGCACGACCGGCACAACCGTTACCAGTGCGAACGGGCCCTGCAGGATGCACCATCGCACGAACGCATCGCCCCAGCCGAGAGCGCTCCCCGTTTGAACGTTTCCGATCTGCAGTCCCAGCACGCGTTGGCCGATGGTTCCTCGGAAGAGCCTCCAGCACGCGACGAAGTAGATGAGCTGGCCGACTCCGGCAATCACCCCCGCGAGGATCGCCTGCTTCTCGTCGACGGCGCTCGTACCCGCGATTTGGTGCGTTCCGTACCCAAACACGCCCAGCCACACGCTGTAGAAGGAGTAGACGATGCCGCAATCGATGGCGTAAGCCCCCAACCGACGCGGGATAGCGGGCACGCGAAGCCCCACCGGAAGCTCGGTCCCATCCGCCAGTCGACGCAATTCGGGATGCGGCGACCGACCGAAAGTCCGGATCGGATCAGGCTGCCGGCCAGGGCCGGACGCCGCGCCCAGAGGTTCGTCATGGTGCTGCCCGGACCCGATCCCCGTGGGAGAAGCCACCGGAACGCCCGGAGGCGACCAAGCGCCGGGAGTCGTGCCTTGCGGAGACGGTCCGGAACCCGGCGTCCCCGACCACTGACTTTGCGGCGGCGCTACGAAGGAAGACCCAGGTCCGGAACCCGGGTCCGGCGCGTATGGCGCTCCCGCGACGCCAGGCCCGCCGTACGCAGACTCCGCCGCCCAATACGAGGCCGCGGACGCCCTGCCTACCACGAGCGAACCTGCGACCCGGTCGTGCAGGCCCCTTTTCGCTGGGTGCGTGGTCGTGATGACAAGCACCGCAAGTCTCCAACCGAAAGACAGGAGAAAAGCCAGATCGCCCGCGAGACTGACCGTCGCGTACGTGCTGTT
>DASVKT010000261.1:0-5750 GCA_036385235.1 Candidatus Limnocylindrales bacterium
CCAGGGAATGCCGAGGCGTCGGCAGGTCCACACGGCGGTCAGTAGACAGAGGACCAACCACGCATCGATCACCAGGTCCCGAGGCAGCGCCGCAATGGGGCTGAGCAGCGGCAGCAGGAACGGCGGGTACAGATACGGCAGGTCCGGTCCGTGTTGGACCAGCATGGCCGAAGGCGGGTATACGGCTGCCCCGGTAGACCAGTGGGTTGCGGCTCGCAAAGGTATCTCGAGGTCGATGCCGGAAGGGAACACGGCCCTCAACTCGGGCACGCCTGCCAGGACCAGGACTCCCACGACGATTGCGAGGACGATGGTGAGGGCCTTGTCGACCGGTCCGCTCTGGTCGGTGATTCGCGAAACCCACGACCCGCCGAGTCGCAGCAGATCGCGCACCCGGACCACGACCGGCGACTCGACGCCGGTTCCGGCGGGCTTCATCGGCGGTTTCGCGTCAACCGCTCGACCGTCTCCGCTCACGCATTCCGCCTGGAGCAGTGTCGGAGAATCCGCAGAGTCAGATATGCACCGACAACTACCGGCACGACCCAGTAGCGGCCGCCCGGATCTTCCGGACCGGCGGCGATGCCGGTCGCACGGACGCGCACGAGCGGCATTCCCTCACATTTGGCGGCTATCTCCGCCGGCGAGTCCCGCCATGGATTGCCCAGGCCAAACATCGCGGCGATGACGCCCATGCTTCGAAGCAGCGGGGGCAGGACCCGGAGGCGCTCATCGGGGTCCGTAACCTCCTCGGCCGCGCCCGCGAAGGAACGACCCGGCAAGATGGCTTCCACCTTGGGATCGGCGAGCAAGTTCTGATACCAGTAGGCCCGCCGCCCAAAGCCGGCTATGCAATAGACGCAGTCACCCGAGATCGTGTATCCGAGCGGCGCATCCCGCATCTCGCCGCTCTTGCGGCCGCGGGTTCGAAGGATCATCAGATAACCGGTCAACGGATTGGAGATGTAGCGTCCCAACCCCATCTTGAGCGCCTGCACGCCCACGTACTTGTTCATGCCATTGAAAGCGGCGTGCGTTGCCGGGAGCGCCCGCTGGATCCACTCCGGATATGCCAGGCCCTCGCCCCATGCTTCCGGGACGGGCTGTGCGTCTTCGCCAAGGGCCTCGCTTTCGACCTGAGACCGGCCCACGGAAGACTCACTCAAGATTGCCATGCCTCCCCGCCTCTCCTGTGTTGCGCGAACTCATTGTGCCAGCGCCCGGCGCGCTACAGATTAGGCGACCGACGGGACCCCGACCTAGTCGTCCAACGTACTGTCCGCGCGGGTCGTGCGCTAGCATTCTGACCATGCCGACAACCCATGACACCGACGCCGAGCCGCCCATTTCACCGGACCGTCTCGATGAGCTCCTCCGGTCGCTGAGCATCGAAGAGAAAGCGGCCCTGACGTCTGGCGTCGACGGCTGGCACGCCTCGGGCGCGCCGTCACTCGGGCTGGCCCCTATGCACACTTCGGACGGCCCCAACGGTGTCCGCGGCATGACCTTTCCGTCGGGCTCCAGCGCCACGTGCACGCCCTGCGGCACGGCATTCGGCGCCACATGGGACGTGGACCTGGTCGCCGAATTGGGCGGCCTGATAGGCGCCGAGGCTAAGCGCAGCGGCGTGGCGTTCATGCTCGGACCGGTGCTCAACCTCGTCCGCTCGCCGCTGGGAGGCCGCGACTTCGAGTCCTATTCGGAGGATCCCATCCTCACTGCTCGGCTCGGTGCCGCCTATGTCGGCGGGATGCAGGCCCAGGGGGTCGCAGCGACACCCAAGCATTTCGTCGCCAACGATGCGGAGGCCCATCGAACCACCGTCGACTGCGTCGTGGACGAGCGAACTCTGCGCGAGGTCTATCTGGTTCCCTTTGAGGCCGTGGCAGAGGCGGGGGTCTGGTCGATGATGTCGGCTTACAACCGCGTGAACGGGGTCTACTGCTCGGACCACCTTCACCTGGTCCACGACGTCATGCGGGGCGAATGGGCCTGGGATGGCGTACTCATGTCCGATTGGTTCGCGACCCACGACACCGTGGCGGGAGCCCTGGCCGGGCTGGATCTCGAAATGCCCGGCCCGAGCCGCTTCTTCGGCGCGGCGCTGGCGGCGGCGGTGCGAAGCGGAGCGCTGGACGAGAGCGTGCTCGACGAGAAGGCGCGACGAATCTTGCGGCTGGCGGCGCAGGTCGGGGCGCTCCCGGCGCCGGACGGCAGTGGCGGGCGGACCAACTTCGATCCTGCTGAGCCGTCCACGCTGTCGACTCCGGAGGCGGCCGCGCTGGTCCGCCGGGCCGCCGCCGAATCATTCGTGCTGCTCTCGAATGACGGGACTCTGCCGCTCTCCGGCACGAGCCTGCATCGCGTGGCTGTGATCGGGCCCAACGCGGCCAACCCCTGCATCCAGGGCGGCGGCGCCGCGCGCATCCGCATGCCGTACGCCGTCACGCCTCTCGATGGACTCCGCGCCGCACTACCCCAGGAAGTGGAGATCGTCCACGAGCCCGGCGGACCGATCGACCGATTCCTGCCGCCACTTTCGCTACTGGACGTGCACGATCTCACCGGAAAGCCCGGCGTGAGCGTGGAGTTCTTTCCCGGCCAAGAACCGTCCGGCGTCCCCGTGGCGACCTGGCAGACTGTCTCGACCGAGCTCCACCTCTTTGGCGACCTGCCTGCCGGTCTGGCGCAGAACGACTTCTCCGTTCGCGTCTCCGCCTGGCTCACCGCCGACAAGGGCGGTTCATACGCCATCGCGATGCGCGGTTTCGGCGGGCGGCGGCTCGTGGTTGACGGCGTCGTGGTTGCGGACGAGTGGGAGGCCCCCGGCGCGATCGACGTCCCCACGGCCTTGTTCGAAGGCAAGGAGGACGGGGGCAGCTTTGATCTAGAGGCGGGCAAACGAGTCCTCATCCAGGCGGAGCTGCACTCCGAAGCCCACGCCCCATGTCTGCTCGCCATCGGCTGCCAGCCCCCCGCGGACGCCAACGCGATCGAGCGCGCTGTCGCCGCAGCCGCTTCGGCCGACGTAGCCATAGTCGTCGTCGGTACTGACGACACGTGGGAATCCGAAGGACGTGATCGCAAGTCGGTGACGCTCCCGGGTCGCCAGGATGAGCTCGTGGAGCGCGTCGCTGCCTCGAACCCCAGGACGATCGTCGTCGTGAACGCCGGCTGCCAGGTGGCTCTGCCCTGGGCAGACAAGGTAGCCGCGGTCGTATATGCGTGGCTGCCCGGCCAGGAGTTCGGCAACGCGCTCGCGGACGTGCTCATGGGCGTGTCCGAGCCCGGCGGCCGCATGCCCGTGACCATCGCCAGAGCACCCGCCGACTACCCCGCCCTGGACACCACTCCCGACGCCCGAGAGCAACTCGTCTACGCGGAGGGCGTCAACGTGGGCTACCGCCATTTCGACGCGGAAGCCATCGAGCCCCAGTTCTGCTTCGGCCATGGGCTGAGCTACACCGAGTTCGACTACGAGTCGCTCGGACTGACGGCCGAGGGAAAGGTCGAGGGCGAACCGCTGGAGCTTCGAATCCGCATTCGAAACACGGGCGCCCGCGCCGGAAAGGAGGTCGTGCAGGTCTACGTCGCCGACCCGAAATCGTCGGTACCTCGCCCGGTGCGCGAACTCAAGGGCTTCGCGGTCGTTCGCCTGGCGCCCGGCGAATCGGCGGAGATTGGGATGGCCCTCGCCGAACGCGACCTTGCGTTCTGGGACACCGAGCGAAACGCCTGGCGTGTCGAGGCCGGCCGCTTCGAGATCCAGGTCGGCCGCTCCTCGCGCGACATCAGACTGCGAACCTCATTCGAACTGGACTGAGTTCGCGCCCGAGATCGCTGTCCCGCGCCATTCGCCGCACGGCCGCGACTTGCGGTCATCTGGTAACCTCGATGGCCCCCGTCCACTGTGAGTCGGGGCAATCGATCGCGAGTGGATCATGGCTGACAGACCGCGCACACTGGTGGACAAGATCTGGGACGAACATGTCGTGTCGTCCGAACCCGGCGCGCCGGCAATTCTTGCGGTCGACCTTCACCTCGTTCACGAAGTCACCAGCCCGCAGGCATTCACCGGCCTCCGGGAGCGCGGCCTGAAGGTTCGCAAGCCGAGCCAGACCGTCGCCACTGCCGACCATTCGATCCCCACACTGGATCCGTCGATCCCCATCGCCGACGAGCTTGCCGCGAAACAGCTTCGGCAGATCGAGGAGAACTGCCGCGAGTTCGGGATTCCGTTCTACGGAAAGGGATCGCCGACGCGCGGCATCGTCCACGTCATCGGGCCTGAGCTCGGCCTCACGCAGCCGGGCATGACCATCGTCTGCGGCGACTCCCACACCGCAACGCACGGCGCCTTCGGCGCCCTCGCGTTCGGCATCGGGACGAGCGAGATCGAGATGGTCCTGGCCACGCAGACGCTGCTCCAACGCAAGCCCAAGACGTTCCGGGTCCAGATCGACGGCCGGCTCCAACCGGGCGTTGGCGCCAAGGACATCATCCTGGCCCTGATCGCCCGCATCGGCATCGGCGGCGGAACGGGCCACGTCATCGAATACACGGGCGACGCCATCCGCGCACTCTCGATGGAGGAGCGGATGACGGTCTGCAACATGTCGATCGAGGGCGGCGCGCGAGCCGGACTGATCGCCCCGGACGAGACCACCTTCGCCTACCTCAAGGGTCGCCGGTTCGCACCGCAGGGAGCGGCCTGGGACGATGCGATCGCGCGCTGGCGAAAGCTGCCGAGCGACGAAGGCGCAACTTACGACAGAACGATCGTCCTCGACGGCGACAAGCTCGCGCCGATGGTCACCTACGGCACGAACCCGGGCATGGGCGTGCCGGTGACCGGGCGAATTCCGGCCCTGACCGACGTCGAGCCGGCCGCTCGAGAGGACCTCGAACGCGCGCTTGCCTACATGGGCCTGACGCCGGGCGCCTCGATCGCCGGCCAGAAGCTCGATGTCGTCTTCATCGGATCGTGCACGAACGGCAGGATCGAAGACCTGCGTGTCGCGGCTTCGGTGCTCGGCGGCCGCCACGTGGCCGACGGCCTGCGGGTCCTGGTCGTTCCCGGATCGCAGCAGGTCAAGGCGCAGGCCGAGAGCGAAGGCCTTCACGAGGTCTTCACGGCCGCCGGCGCCGAGTGGCGCGAGTCCGGCTGCTCGATGTGCATCGCCATGAACGGCGACCAGCTCGAGCCCGGCCAGTACGGCATCAGCACCTCGAACCGCAACTTCCAGGGCCGTCAGGGCAAGGGCGGGCGCACGTTCCTCGCCTCGCCCCTCACCGCCGCGGCGAGTGCCGTGACAGGTGTAGTCACCGACCCGCGGACGCTGCCCGCCGCCCCGCAGAACACGGCCGTGGAGGCCCACTGACATGCCCGAACCGTTCGTCAAGACCACCAGCCGCGTCATCTCGGTCCCGCGGGCCAACATCGACACCGATCAGATCTGCCCGGCCCGCTTCCTCAAGATCACCGACAAGGCGAACCTGGCCGACGCCCTCTTCTTCGACTGGCGCTTCACGCCGGACGGCAAGCGGCGCGAGCCGGTCTCGTTCATCGACGAGCCGCACAATGCCGGCCGCCAGATCCTCCTCGTCGGCGACAACTTCGGCGCCGGCTCCTCACGCGAGCACGCCCCCTGGGCGCTGCGGGCATGGGGCATCCGGGCCATCGTCTCGACGAGCTTCGCCGACATCTTCAAGGGCAACTCCCTGAAGAACGCGCTGCTCCCGATCGTCGT
>DASVKT010000262.1:0-3602 GCA_036385235.1 Candidatus Limnocylindrales bacterium
GACGACCGCCACCCCGAGGAGTGCACCAAGGAGAACGCTCTTTCGTCTTGCCATGGCGTGAGAGTACCAAGGTTTGAGCCCGCCCGTGGCTCCGCCGGCGGCGCACCGCCGGATCGCCTGCTAGCATGCCCCTCCATGCGACGACTTCGCCAGGTGGCTCGATTCCTGGGGGCCGGTTTGTCCGGTGTGTTCGGACTCGTCCCGGCACTCATCGCCGGAGCCGGCGTCTTCTTGGTCGTCGCCGGGCTGCTGAACTACCTGGCTCCGGTGGCAGCGAACCCGAGTGCGACGCCGACGTTCGAGATCAGACCGACCGGGTCGGTGACTCTGCTGAGCCCGTCTCCGCAGGGTTCCGGTTCGCCAGGTCACAGCTCGACCGCCAGCGCGACGACCGCCCCGGGAGGCGCTCTCGCGACTCGAATCCAGGTCCCGGCGCTGGGTATCGACCTGCCCATCGTCGCCTCGCTGCCGAACGAGACCTTCCCGCTCTGCAACGCCGCGGAGTACTTCGTAAACCACAGCGTCAAGCCGGCTGAACCGTTGCTCGCGACCCCCGGAGCAGCCCGGGCGACGTACATCTACGCCCATGCCCGGACCGGGATGTTCCTACCGCTCCTCAGCCACTCCGTCGTCAACAACGGCAAGGACATGATCGGCATGTACGTTGTCGTCTACACCGACGACAACCAGCGCCACATCTACGAGATCAGCGCCGTGCACCGACACGTGACGCAGCTGACCGACGCATTCGACGCCAAGACGGATCAGCTCTGGATGCAGACGTCCGAAGGACCCTACGTGGCCAACCCGGCTCCGGGCCAGGTGAAGGATCTCCAGGTCGTTGCGATGCCGCTTGGCATCCTGGCGGCCGACCCGGCCGAGGCGCACCCCACCAACAAGGGCCACGTCTGCGCGGATGCGCCCCGCTGAATCACTGATCCGGCCGACGAAGCTAGATCCAGTCGATCCGGTGCAGCAACGTCACTGCCATCCCGGCGATAACCAGGCTGCCGAATGCCACGAACCAGAACCCGAAACCCTCGTCAAGACGGAAAGCCGTCTGGGCCTCACTCATCCCGAAGATTCCGCCGATGGAACCAACACCGGCCACGACGACCGTCACCCCGGTGAGCCGTTTCATGATCAGGGACAGGTTGTTGTTGACCGTCGAGAGGTAGGCGTCGAGAGTCGCCGAGGCCAGCTCGCGGTAGGTGTCCAGCTCGTCGGTCAGCCTGATGAGGTGGTCGTAGGCATCGCGGTAGTAGAGCTGCAGCTCGGCGGAAATGGCGGACTCGGCCCGGCTCGACAGGATGTTGAACATTTCGCGCTCGGGAGCGGTTACTCGTCGGACCTGGATCAGCTGCCGCTTGAGGGCGAACAATCGCTCCAGCAATGCCCGGTCGGCCTTGCCCACGACCTGGTCCTCGAGCTCGTCGATTTCGTCGCCAAGCAGATCCAGTATCGGAAAATAGCCGTCGATCACGTCGTCGGCGAGGGCCCACAGAAGGTAGTCCGGCCCGCGCTTCATCGCTTCCTCGGGCCCGAGCTTCAAATGGCGCGTCGCCCGCGGGTCCCACCACTTGCTGTGGCTGGTGAGCAGGAAACGCCCTCCCAGAACGAAGTCGAGCTCGCGCTCGTAGACCTCTCCATCCTGGAAACCGAGCGAAAAGAGCACGACGTGGACCAGGCCACCGATCTGATCGAGCTTGGCCCGCTGGTCCCGCTCCGTAAGGTCCTCGGCGAGCAACGGGTGAAGTCCGAGGGTCGTCGAAACTTCGGACAGAACGGCTGGTGAGGCTGCGCACAGGTCTACCCAGAGTCGGGCTGCCGGTCGCTTGACGGCACGTGCCAACTCAGCGATCGCCTGCTGGCCTTCCCATTCTCGGCACACGCCCTTTTCGAAGGCGACCAGTCGAACGACGCTTTCCGGGGTGTCAGAGCCCGATCGGCCCGCCGTAGTCGAGTCCATCTTCAGGTTCACCTCCAGCGCTTCCCGGGGTCAGCATAGGCGCTCGCGACCGGAGAGCGAACGCCGGAATGGCTGCGACGATAGTGACCGCCGCCGCAAGCAAGAAGACGCCGACCAGAATCGAAGCGGCCTTGTTGGCTGCCCAGGTTTCAAGCGCCTGCACGACGAGCCCGTCGTACAGCGGCCGATCGCGCAAATAGGCGGGAATGTACTGCTTGTAGTCGCCTCCGGGGCCATACACCTGCTCGGAGAGGCGCGAGATAGTCGTGGATCCGTATGCGGTCAGAGCCGCCATTCCCACTGCCATCCCGATCATGCGGGCCACTGTCACCGTCGCCGAAGCCGCGCCGAAGGCCCAACGACCGGCCGCCTCCACGGCCGCCGTGGAGCGGGGAGTGACAGTCAGGCCAAAACCCAGGCCGAATGTCGCAGCCGATATCGCAAGTGCCGGAGGTGCCACGTCCGGGCTCCAGGTGGACATCCAGACGAGGCCCGCGGAGCTGAGCGCAAGGCCGGCCAGGGTCATCACGCGGGGGGATATCCGTCTGGCGAGGAGACCCGACGCCAGAGCCCCGGCGGCCATTGCAGCGGCGAGCGCACCCAACACGATCCTCTGCTCCTCGGCGCCACCGTAAAGGACGCGATCGACGAAGACCGCCCCGCCGACGATCGCCGTGGCAAGCCCATAGCCGGTCAGAAGAGAAACCAGCGCCGCCGAGCTGAAGATCCGGTCAGCGAAGAGACGCGGATCCAGGAAGGGGTCCGGACGTCGCATGCCTGTCCAGACCGCAAGGATTCCGCATGCTCCTCCAACCGTGAACAGGGCGGCGACAGCGACCTCGATGGGTATCCCGAAGAGCTGGTCGGTGGAGCCGAGAAGAGTTACGGCGACCAGGATTCCCCCGAGGGCCACCGTGAAGAGCAGCGCTCCGAGAACGTCCAGCCGGCCCGGTAGATGAGGCGTGTCCCAGTCGGCGGTCGCCGCCCAGGCGAGGGCCAGGGCGCATAGCCCGATCGGAACATTGACATAGAAGACCCACCGCCATGCCGGCGCCACCGTGGTAACGAGAGGTCCCGAAGCGATTCCCATCTGGCTGAGCGCCGTCTCCGGATGGATCGTCTCGAGCAACGCTGCACCGACAAATGGACCGGCGGCCATTCCGAGGAAGGTCAGGGCACCGATGACTCCGAGAGCCCGCGGCCGTGCCGGACCCTCGAAGAGGTGGGCGGCGGCGGCGGTGGCAACGGGGATGATCGCCCCGCCTCCGACGGCCTGGACGAGCCGCGCCGCGATCAGCTGGTCGAGTGTCTGGGCGAGCCCCGCCAACAACGATCCCAGGGTGAAGATCGCCAGCGCGACGAGGAAGAGCCGACGTGCTCCCCAGACGTCGGTGAGTCTCCCGGCGAGAGGCATCGTCACGATGTATACCAGGAGATATCCGTTGATGATCCACGATGCTTCGCGGAGGTCCGTCCAGGTGGCCATCGTGGCCAAGATCTGGGGCAGCGCGACGGCGGTGATCATCAGCTCGAGGCCGGCGAGGAAGACGCCCACGCCGAGTACTGCCAGGAGCACGTACGAGTCGCGGCGCTGCATACAGGGAGTTTACGGGCGGGACGTCACCGCGGCTTC
>DASVKT010000263.1:0-10026 GCA_036385235.1 Candidatus Limnocylindrales bacterium
AGGGACAGCAGCCCCACGGAGAGCGCGGCCAGCAGGAAGAGCCCAAAAGCGATCGCATATCCGGCGATCCATCCGAGCACGAAGCCGCCGCCGGCCGCAAAGACTCCTCCGCCCGCGCCCGCAAGGAGGCGCCGCGTCGACTGATGTGCCACTCGAATCTGCCGGCCGAGTTCGGTCGGAGAGCCCAGGCGCGCTAGAGACTCGCGGATCGCCTTGTCTCGGTCCAGGCCTTCGGCCGCCAGGGAGTCGATCGAGTCGCCGATGTGATCGGCCAGCTCTGCTCGAACTTCGGCGACATCGACGGCGGGCAGCGACAGAGTCGAGCCGACGCGGTCCAGGTATGAGGCGACTTCGTCCGCCTGTGTCGGGTTCGAGTCCGGCCAGTCGTCGTCGCCGGGACGCCAGCCGAGCCGGCGCTCACTCCGGCGAACTACCAGCACGGCGCCGATGGCCAGCAGGATCGGAACGATCAGAAAGAAGACGACTCCGATCCAGTTGACGGTCATCAGTTGTGTCCCCCGACCGCCTTCGCCATGCCCGTTGAGAAGGCCGCCCATTCCTGAGCATGCGCGTCGAGCATGGCTAGGCCGGACCGGGTGATCTGGTAGTAGCGCCGCCGCGGGCCGCGGTCGCTCACTCGCCAGCTGGCCTCCAGCGCTCCGTCTGCCTCGAGGGCGTGGAGGGCCGGATAGAGCGAGCCTTCGCTCGGGGCGAAAGCACCGCCACTCCGCTCGCGAACCTGCTGGGCGATTTCGTAGCCGTACAACTCGCCGTCGCGGAGTACGGTGAGGACGAGCAGGGTGGTCGTTCCCTTGAGGAGTTGGCCGCGGATCTTTCCGTCCATCGGGGCGGCTACCTCATTTATAGGTGCATCGGATAATTAGGTAGCTGGACCCTAGGCGCGGCAGGGATCGGTGTCAAGGGGATGCCGAGGATTGAATGCGGTCGTCGCGATCTGACAGGACAAGAGGTCCGCGTAGATCGAGATCGCCCCTCTTCGGGCAGGACGGAAAATGGTGGAGATGGGGGAGAGTCGAACTCCCCGTCCAGAAACCTTCGCCGGAGACCACTACGAGCGTGTCCGATGATTTATCGTCGAGCGCCCGGACGGCCATCGGCAGTCTGCCGGACGCTCCAGTCACGTTCCCTTGCGGGCTTTAGTTCAGGCTACGCGACGCTCCCCTGAACCGCACCCCCGCTAAATGACGCTTCCACAGCCCACGGGGGTGAGGCTGCTTCCACGCTCACCTTACTGCCTAAGCAGCGAGGGCGAGAGTCGACTGGTTGTTGCCAGTTACTTCTTTTGGGCTCCTTTTTACGAGGCCTGGAGTCCAACCTCGGCTCGCGTTCTCCGGTAGCCGGCCCCTGTCGAAACCACGCATCCCCACAGAGTCCTGTACCGAGCGCCGCCGTGCGGCGCTGGGGGATTGTACTCCGGGTTGGTGCGGGGACCTAGCGGGGCGATTGAGCGTCGCGTTCCCGGCCGGCCCGACGCCACCCCGCCGGCCTGGAGTCGGGCGCCCTCGCTCCCCTACCGGCTTCTCTGCCGCCCTCGGCCGGCGTCGGCCATCTCGCGGGCAATGTCGCGTTTGGCGTCGCGGTCGGCGATGTCGTTGCGGCGGTCGTGCTGCTGCTTGCCGCGGCCCAGGCCGACTTCCACCTTGGCCCGGCCCCGCTCCGTGATGTACATCTTGAGCGGGACGAGGGCCAGGCCCTTGGACTTGGTCTTCAGCAGCAGGTTCCGGATCTGGTCACGGTGGATGAGCAGTTTGCGGATGCGCTTGGGTTCGTGGTTGTAGCGGTTGCCTGTGTCCCACGGCTGGATCGTGGCGCCGACGAGCCAGGCCTCACCCTTGTCGATCCGAGCGTAGGACTCGCTGAGGCTGACCTTGCCGGCCCGGATGGACTTGATCTCCGTCCCGGTCAGGACGATGCCCGCCTCGAACGAGTCCTCGATCGAGTAGTCGTGGCGGGCTCTTCTGTTCTGAGCGACGGTCTTTTCCTGGCCCACGGGCGGGCGCTCCCGACTTGTGCGGATTGGCAGTAACGAGGGTAGCGGAATGGCGGCTTATAGACGCACGACACTTATAGACGCACGAATGCCGGCCCACTGAGGACCGGCATTCGTCTGCGTTACCTACACCACCCGCCGGTGGCCGGTCTTAGAGTCCGGCTCCTAGCGAGGTGGTGCAGCGCATAGGCTCTATTGGCACTGCACATCACCTCCTTTCGTTCTGGGCCATCGTATCCAGCCGGCCGAAAAGACGCAATCGCTGTTTGGACGAGTTAAGGAGCACTAGTTGGTGCGAAGCCCAGTTCCGTAAGTCCGGCGTCCAGAACAGGGTCTGTGCCGGCCCGGGCGTTGCCCGAGTTGATCGGGATGTCCGGCTTGAGGCCGGTGCCATTCTGGCCGTTGCCGATCCAGGTCTTGTTGGCGTCCGGCAGAAGCCACTTGGCGACCGTCAGATGGATGCCGCCCATGTTGTTCGGCAGCGGCAGCCACTCCTGGACGACGCCCTTGCCGTAGGTCTTGGTGCCGATCAACTTGGCTCGGCCTCGGGCCTGCAGCGCGCCCGCGAGGATTTCGGCCGCGGAGGCGGTGTTGCCGTCAACCAGCACAACGAGGTGGAAGGAGTTGTCCGTGGCTCGGCCGTCCGGCCTGGCCGTCACTTCGGTGAGTGTGCCGGCGGCGTCTTGCTGCCAGACGATCGTGCCGTTGGGAATGAACTCGCTGGCGATCTTCACGGCGTCGTCCACGTAGCCGCCCAGGTTGCCGCGCAGATCCAGAATGACGTTCTTCTGGCCGGCGGTGATGGCATTGGCCAGGGCCAGATCGAACTGGGAGCTGGCGGGCTGGTTCATGCCATTGACCGCGATGTAGGCGACCTGCCTGCCGGCAAGCGACTTGGTGAGCACCTCCGGGCGGTTGTAGACCTTCCGGACGATTGTCAGATCGATCGTTTTGCCGGCGCGAAGGAGGCCGAGCTGGATGGAGGTGTCCTTGGGCCCCTTGATCAGGGCGATCGCCTGATCGACCGTCTTGCCGTCGAGCGAGGTGCCGCTTACGGATGCGATGACGTCGCCGGGCTGCACGCCGGCAGCCTCAGCCGGGGATCCTGGGATCGGGATGTCCACGGCCAACTCGCAGCCGTTGCCGATGGTCTGACAGGCGGCTCCGGACTTGGCATCGACGGGCTGCAGTTTGATCTGGACGCCGATCCCCTCGGCCTCGCCACCGACGCTGAGCAGCGAACTCTGGAAGTCGTCCGGCGCCTGATAGACAGACCACGGATCGTTCAGGCTCTCGATCATGCCCTTGATGGCGGCCTGAACGAGCTGGTCCTCGGTGGGCTTGTTGTTGCCGGAGTAGCCGGCGTAGTCGCTCTGGATCAGTTGATAGACGTCCCAGAAGGCGCTGAATCGGGACTCCTGGTCTGCCGGCGTGCCCGGCGTCGTGGCGACATGGGCGCCCAGCGAGAAGCCGCCCACGAAGAGTGTGGTGCTTGCGAAGATCGCGACAAGGACCATCCCGAAGCGCGAAGGGCGCACAGTCCGGCGGCGCGCGGGGCGCTCGGTGTCGGCTGCCGCGGTTGTCTCGAGGGCGTCGTTGGAGGCCGGAGCCGGCGCCGCGGAGGGCTCGGTCTCGTCAGGAAGTTCGGGCGTTGGGATAGACGGCGACATCGATGGAACCTCAGTCGAAAATGGGACGCGACGAGCGGCTGGCTAGCGTATGAGATAACTGCGGACGGACAGGTAGGAGCCGAGAACGCCTATGCCGACCCCGGTGCCCAGCACGAGCAGGGCGATGTTCTGTCCGACGGTGGCGCTCGCGTCAACCGGCAATACCTTGAAGTAGTCCGAGAGCAAGCCCGTTATGGGCGCCTGACACAGGAATAGCAGGCCGATGGTTATGGCTGCGCCTAAGAGCCCCACGAGGGCGCCTTCGAATATGAATGGCCAGCGTATGAAGGCGTCTGAAGCGCCGACCAATCGCATGATCTCGATTTCGTCGGCGCGGGCGACTACCGCCAGCCGAATCGTGTTGATGATGATGAACAGCACGATCAGGCCCACGATCACCAGAGCGACCGTGCTCCCGATTCGGATGACGTTGATGACCGTAGCGAGGCTCGCCACGGTGGATTGCAGGTTGTCCACCTTGTCTACCGTCGGTTGGTTGTTGAGGTAGGTGACAACGTCGACGTAGTCGTTGGGATCGCGCAGGCTGATTTCCAGCGAGGCCGGGATGGGGTTGCTGGAAAGGGAATTGATCACGGAGGCCTGATCCGGGTGGCGGGTCAGGTAGTCGCTGTAGGCCTGGGCCTTGGAGATGTAGATCACGTCGGTGACCTGAGCCATGCGCGTCAGGGAGTTCTCGAGCGTGGCGACGTCCGTTTGCGAGGCCGTGTCCTTGAGATAGGCGTGAACCTGGACCTCCGACTGGACGTAGGTCAGCGTGGCGTTGAGGCCGGTCAGCAGGATGAGCATCCCGGACAGGAGCACCAGCATCAGGACCATGGTGGCCGTGGCCGCGATGCTCACCATGCCGTTGCGCCAGAAGCCGAGCCAGGCGCGCCGCATGCTGAAGCCGATGAAGGCGAACATTCAGTCCTCGCGGTGGTATGCGGCGCCGGTTTGGTCGCGCACGATCCGGCCGTTCTCCAGGGCCACGACGCGCTTGCGGACGGCCGTGACCACCTCGGCGTTGTGAGTGGCCATCAGAACCGTGACGCCCAGCTCGTTGATCCGCAGCAAGAGCTGGATGATCTCCCAGCTGATGAGCGGGTCCAGGTTGCCGGTGGGCTCGTCGGCGATGAAGAGGCGGGGGTTGTGGACGAGCGCTCGGGCGATGGCGGTTCTCTGCTGCTCGCCGCCGGAGAGCTGGTTGGGCAGCTGACCTGCCTGGCCCGTGAGGCCCACGACTCGCAGGACGCGGTCCACCGCCGGGGCGATGGTGCTGCGCTTGGCCCCTGTGACCTCCAGCGCGAAGCCGACGTTGTCACGGACGGTCTTGTTGGGCAGCAGTTTGAAGTCCTGGAAGACGATGCCGATCTTGCGGCGGATCTTGGGCACGTCTCGGCGCTTGAGCCGGCCCAGGTCACGGCCGTCCAGCAGAACCACGCCCTTGGTGGCGAGTTCATCGCGGATCAGGAGCTTGATCATGGTGGACTTGCCGGCGCCGGACGGACCCACGAGGAAGACGAAGTCGCCTTCCGGGATGGTCAAATCCACGCCGCGAAGGGCCATCCGGCCGTTGGGGTAGGCCTTGGTCACGCCTTGCATGGCCAGAACGATCCTCGATGGGATCGGTTCGTCGGGGCTCTTGTCCGTCGCGCCGGGCTTGCCGGGCTGGACGGCCTTGGGTCCGGAAGTTGCCGCACTCACCATGGCTGTGAGGCTAGCACCGAATCCGCTTGCCGGCTGGCGCGGCAGCTCACAGGAGTGCCAGGCTGGCGGGCACATAGCGCTCGAATTGGCCGTACGGCCGGGTCCAGCACATCAGCGCCGGGAAGCCCTCGATCCGGAGGCCGGCCCGCAGCAGGGCGACCATCGCCCGATCGTTGGCGCCGGGAACCCAGGCGGTGGTGGCACCGCGGGGCCTGATGTTGTGCATCAAGTGGCCGATCACCGGCGCCGTGAGCGTGTCGTCCAGCAGGGCGATCGGGCCGAAGCGGCCGGCCTCCGAGCTGTAGCCGTAACCGAGGACTTCGCCGCCGTCGGTGCGGTAGAGGAAGCCCGTTCTGCCGCCGGTGCGAAGGAAGGCATGGTCGAGCGGGTGGGCGTAGCCGAGGATCTCGCGGTCGATGGCGTCGATCGCGGCGGCGGAGGCCGGCGGATCGCCCGGCCCGAACGGAATGGCCTCGACGCCTACCGGAAGGCGACCGAGTGCGGACGGCTTGGGCGTGCCCACGAGATTGAAGACGGGCAGGCGCGGAACGATGCCGTAGCCGGAATACAGGGCGTTCGAGACGGGCTGGGCGGAGTCTGTGCACATGGCCAGGACGCCGGGGCGGGTATCAGGCGCCGGGCTGCTGTCCGGGCCGGCCTTCGCATCGGGCGCCGAAGGCAGAATTTGCGTCAGTAGCGCCCGGCCGATCCCCTTGCCCTGCTCGCCGGGCAGAACATACAGCTGCGAGAGGAACCAGACGTGCTCTCGCTGAGCTGCGATGCCAAAGCCGACGAGTTCGTCTCGGCCCTGGTTGGGGCCCGCGGCTGTCGGCTGCACGGCGACCAGGAATCGCTCTGGATCCGTGGTCAGGAGATGGTCCAGAAGCTTGAGGAGCGGATCCAGGTACGGCGATGACAGCGGCCGATTGAGGCGGGCCATGTACTCGTCCACGGCGGAGTACCAGACGAGGGCGCAATCGCTCAGTTCGGACCGCAATGGCGGCCGGTAGGTCACGGCCACGCTAGCCGGCCGTCGGCCTTGGCCCGGTGTCTACGACGGTGCCCGTCGCTTCGCGCTCGAGCTCCGCCTGCATGAATGTGTCCAGGTCTCCGTCCAGCACGGCCGAGGTGTTGCCCGTCTCGACATCCGTGCGATGGTCTTTGACCATCTGGTAGGGATGAAGCACGTAGCTGCGGATCTGGTTGCCCCAACCGGCCTCGACATGTTCGCCGCGCAGCTTCAGCAGCGCTGCCTCGTGCTCCTCGACCTTCTTGGCCAGAAGGCGGGCCATGAGCATCTTGGCGGCCGTTTCCTTGTTCTGAGTCTGGGATCGCTCGTTCTGGCTTTGGGTCACGGTGTTGGTGGGAATGTGGGTCAGTCGGACGGCCGAGTCGGTCTTGTTGACGTGCTGACCGCCGGCTCCCGTGGCCCTGAAGGTGTCTACCCGGATCTCGTCCCAGTTGAGCTCCACTTCGAGGTCGCTCTCGACCTCCGGAAGGACTTCCGCAAGGGCGAAAGTGGTGTGGCGGCGCTTCTGCGAGTCGAACGGGCTGATGCGGACGAGTCTGTGGACTCCTCGTTCGGCCTTGAGGAAGCCGTAGGCGAACCGGCCGTCGATGGCGATCGTTACGCTCTTAACGCCGGTTTCTTCGCCCTCGGTCTGATCCAGGATCTCCGTGCCGAACTTGTGGCGCTCCGCCCAGCGCAGATACATGCGCAGCAGCATCGCGGCCCAGTCGGTGGCCTCGGTGCCGCCGGCTCCGGCGCTGATCGTCAGGAGGGCGTTTCTGGCGTCGTACTCGCCGCCGAAGAGCAGGTCTCGGCGTGCCTTGGCGTACTCGGTGTTGAGCTCCGCCGCCTCGCGCTCCACTTCGGTCAGGAGGCTCTGATCGGACTCTTCCTGGGCAAGGTCGAGCAGCTCGGAAGTGGACTGGGCCAGGGACTCAAGGTGGCGCCACAGCGTCAACTCCTCGCGCAGACCTTCGGCCTCGCGGAGTACCTTCTTTGCGCTGCGTTGATCCTCCCAGAACCCGGGCTCGCCGACGTGCGACTCAAGCTCTGTCAGGCGGTCTTCTTTGGCCTTGAGGTCAAAGACGCCCCGAGGTTGCCTGTATCCGGGTAACCAGATCGCGGATCTCGGCCGGCTCCACTAGGAGCGGCCTCTCGCGTCCTGGAGTAGAACCGGACGGAGCTCAATCAAGCGCAGCGCGCTCTTGCTCCGGGCAACTACGGGGTTTACGCATGGGCAGTAGATGTTGTGGGTGCAGACGCCGCAGTTGCCATCGCAATCGAGGGCAGCCGCGTAACTGCAATTACGGCAATCTCTCTCACACGCGATGAGATCGATGAAGGCCGCTTCTTCTGCCTGCTTCACTACTCTCCTCAGTGTGACGGCAATCGTCCCTCCGCTTACCGCGGCTGGGTGACGGGGCCTGGTCGCGACGGACGATGGGGCGAGTATACGGTTTCAATTCGGCCCAGCCAAGGGGTTATTTGGGCTGAGTGGCGAGAAATCACCACGTATTGCGGCCGCGGGCAGGCATTCCCGGTGCTTGCCCGCGGCAAGGGCGGTCGGCCGGGTGGCGGAACGACTTCAGACCGCTAGCACTTGACCGGAACCGTCGAGGAGATGGCGCCGGAAGGCGGTGCGGATGCGTCGGATTGGGCCGCCGAGTCCGGGTCATGGTCCGACAACGTGTAGACGATAAGTCCACCGAGTTCGTGGGACAGTGACTTGGTGGAGAGATCCGGATCGAGATCGTCCGGGCTGGTCGCGGTGGGCGAGGCCCAGGCTTCCAGGCCTTCGTCCTGGGCCTGCCTCAGGATCCGCAGCATGTGGGACCGGTCCGAGACGAACAGGGCGGTGTGAAAGCCGTACTCGGCGAAGAGCGCCTTGACATGCTGGATGGACTCCAGGGTAGTGCTGCCGGTGTTCTCCATGAGCACGTGCGAGGCGGGCAGGCCGCCCCGAGTTACGGCGTAGCAGCGGCCCGTGTCCGCCTCAGTCGTGCGGTCGCCGGGGAGATTGCCGCCGGTGGTGATGAGATATGGGGCGTAGCCCGCCTTGTACAGCTCGATGGCGTGGTCCAACCGGGCCTGAAGAGCGCCGGACGGGCGGCCGTTGTACTGTGCCGCGCCCAGCACGACGATTGCGTCGGCGTTGTGGTGGCCGTCCTGCTGGCCGACTTGCCAGATTCGGAAGGTGGCGTAGCCCGTGAGCATCGCTGCGCCCAGGCAGAACAGGACGATGACAAGGAGCAAGTCGCGGAGGCGCTCACCGAGCGTGAGGCGCGGTCGTCCTCTGTTGGAGCGCGCGGCCGCCGGAGCGTCGCGGCGAAGCCCGGCGGACTTGGAGCGGATCGACGTGTTGGCCACGGCGGCTTGGGCTACTGCCCGTGGCACTTCTTGTATTTCTTGCCCGAGTCGCACCAGCACGTGTCGTTGCGACCCATCCGGATGCCTGCCGGCGAGAAACCCGGCCTGACGCCGCCGGCGGACGCGCCGCTCGACGAGGTCGAACCGCCCGAAGGCCGGCCCTGGGGAATGGGCTTGGGAAGACCCTTCGGCAGGGCCTTGCCGCCGGGGAGCGCCGCCTTCGGGGCATTGCCGGCAGCCTTGGCCGGGGCCGATCCGTCGGCCGCGCCGTCCTCGGTGCCTTCCCCGCCCGTCGGCTGAGCAGGCTGGCGGACGATCGAGACGCGGAAGATCGTCGTTGCAACCTGGTGGCGGATGAGGGCGCTCATCTCTTCGTAGAGGGCGAACGCCTCCTTCTTGAAGGCGTTCAACGGCTCTTCCTGGGCATAGCCGCGCAGGCCGATGCCAGCTCGCATCTCGTCGAT
Organism: Candidatus Limnocylindrales bacterium; assembly: GCA_036385235.1. Lineage (GTDB taxonomy): Bacteria > Chloroflexota > Limnocylindria > Limnocylindrales > CSP1-4 > Fen-1039. Next base: position 9,229 of record DASVKT010000263.1, read on the forward strand.
TTCGGTCAAGTGTTCCACCCAGACCGAGTCGATGGTGCGGAGAAGGACAAGCCGCTCGAGGAGCGACCAATCGTCCGAGTTCTCCTTGTCCTTTTCCTCGAGCTTGTCGGCCGCGAGGTCCTTGATGTGGAGAGCTATGGCATCCCGGCTGTGGAACTCCCACAGGGCGTCTTCAGTGATATCCGGACCGCCCAGGCCCATGGCTTCGATGGCGGCCACGAGGCCGGCCATGTCCCAGGAGTCCATCGGCATGTGCGGAGACAGGTGCCTGTCCGTGATGACGTCGATTTCCTGGTCCGCAAAGGACTGGATAGTGTCGGTGAGTTCGTCGTTGCGGAGAACCTTGTCGCGCTCTTCGTAGATGGTTTCGCGCTGCTTGTTGATCACGTCGTCGTACTCGACGACATGCTTGCGGATATCGAAGTTGTAGCCCTCGACGCGGGACTGGGCGCTCTCGATGGTCTTGGACACGAGCCGAGACTCGATGGCCATGTCCTCTTCCAGGCCCATGCGCTCCATCAGGCTCGCAACGCGATCCGAGGCGAAGCGCTTCATCAGGTCATCTTCCAGCGACAGGTAGAAACGGGACGAGCCCGGATCGCCCTGGCGGCCGGCGCGGCCTCGGAGCTGGTTGTCGATGCGGCGGGAGTCGTGGCGCTCGGTGCCGATGATGTGGAGCCCGCCGGCCTCGACGACCTTGTCATGCTCGGCGTCGCAGGCGGCCTTGGCCTCCGCGTATGCCTCGTCGTAGACCTCTTTCTCAACCTCGGCCGGGTTCAGGCCCTTGCGATGCAGAGC
>DASVKT010000264.1:0-7849 GCA_036385235.1 Candidatus Limnocylindrales bacterium
CGCCTGCCCCAGGGCGTCACGGAGAGCGATTTCGTGGGCGGCGCGATAGTGCGACAGGATCTGGGCGTGGTCGACCGACATGTCGGAAGCTCGCTGCTCGTAGTCCGTCACCGGATAGCCGCGGGCCGCCATGACCTTCCCGGTCAGGGTGTCCGCATCGCGAACGGCGAGAGACGGGTCGTCGACGAATCCGGCCTGAACCTGCAGCCACTCGCCCGCAAAAGCCTCGCCTTCGTTGGCGGTGAGGTGTCTGATGTCTAGCCCGGCGATGCGCGTCTGGCGGGCCGTAAGCTCGGCCTCGGCCTTGCGGGCACTCCCGGTCTTGGCCACGGTGCGCTCGTATTCAGGCCCGAACTGCTCGCGCAGCTTCTCGCTCCGACGCTGGTCCGCGCTTCGCTGTCGCCTAGAGTAGGACCACGCGGCAATAAGCAGGACGGTCAGGACCACCGCAGCGGCGACGGCCATCAATTCGGTAGACATCTGGAACTCCTCGCTTTCACTGGTGCTCGGTTTGCTCGGTTCACGCTAGGTGCGAGTCGGCGCAGGCGCGAGGATGAAAACCCGGGGTCGAATTGGGTGCCTAGACTGGCCGGCGTGGCGACAGCCGGGAGATCTGAGTTGGTGGCGGGATCGAACCTTCGCCTACACGATCCCCAGCGGCCGCTCGATGGCCGCATCAGGCCGGAAGCGGATGTCGATCAGGACCCGAATGATGTAGTCGATCTCCAGGCCGGCCCCGTCGAAAGACGGAGCGGATCCGGGCGGAACCAGGAGCTGAGCCTCGGCTGCGCCACTGACGATATCGCCCGGAGAGACCGGCACCGAGGCGATGATTCCTTCCACGCCATTGGGCGCGTTGGTGCGGCGGTGAAGTTCGATGCGGGCGCCCTGACCCGTCGGCGCGGACGGCCACGAAACCTTGACGGCGACTTCCTGACCGGCCGAGGCCGGCAGCGGCGAGGTCACACTGATCGTTCCGTCGCCGACGGCAACGGCGGCCATCACGCTGGTGCCGCCTTGCTTGCCGATGCCCGCCCGAAGCAGATCCGGGTGCTGCGCCAGCGGCAGGAAGAAGGCCGCGAAATGGTCCGAGCCCATCGGAATGTCCCAGCGCACCTCGATAGCCCAGGCGATGATCGACTCGCCGAGATGGGCCGAGGGCGGGCCCAGCGGCGGGGCCGGAATTGCGAATGTGGACTCCCACTCCTGGGCGGGCTGCAGTTCTGTTGGGATTGGCGGCTCGAGAAATGCATCGTGCGAGAAGAGGGTTCCGTCCGTCTCCACCCAATGCTCGGTGTAGGTGACTTCGCCTTTCGAGTTCGTGTGTTCTAGCGATTTGCGGACCTCGTCCAGGCGGAGGCCGACAAGCCGGAGATACGCCTTTCGCGCCGAAACCTTCTGATTTGCCTTCAGCCGGATCTTGCCGGTGATCCCGTCGCCGACTCGTGCGGGCTGGTCGAGCATGATCTGGCCCATGATTGCGCCATCGGTAGGCCGCAGAAGTTCCTCGGCCGCGACGGAGTGGAGAGGGTGGCTGCCCTCGCCGCCGGCCAGGCGCGGTCCGTTCAGGGCATCGAATGGGGATGGGGCGGAGCCGGTGCGGCCGAAACCAAAGCTGGACACGATCGCTGAACCTCCGGCTTGACGGGTGGCTGTCAGACCCTGCGCAACTGCTGCCCGAATAGTAGGCGGTCGGGGAGAGACCGGTCCGGTGCGGGGCGCCCGCGCCGCCGACCTACCGCAGCGTCCGCTCCGCGAACTCCTCCAGTCGCGCCAGCGCCTCCGGCATGTTCGTCCGCCCGAATCCCACCCGGAAGTGGTTCTGCTTCTCCCCGAAAACCGTGCCGGGCAATACGAGGATTCCGGTTTCCCGGACGAGTTTCTCGGCGAAGACATCCACCGGCATGTCTGCCAGCAGTCGCGGGAAGCCGATGCTGCCGCCGCGCGGCCGGACCCACTCGAAGACGCCCGGCCAGCGCGCAAAGAACGCATCCAGGAGCGGCAGGTTGCCCAGGACGATGGCCCGGTTCCGCGCCAGAACGCGATCCGCGGCCCGTAGGCCGATCAGCGCCAAAACCTCCGAAGGTGCCGAGGCGCAGATAGTGGTGTAGTCCTTGAACGCGGCGAGCCGCTTGAGCAGGTCGCAGTCGCGGGTCGCCACCCAGCCGGTCCGTAGCCCGGCCAGCGCGAACGACTTGGACATGACGCCGATGCTTACGCCGGTCGCCAGCGTGTCGGCGCCCGCCGGCAGTCGATCCGCCTCGTCGAACTCGAGATACCGGTACACCTCGTCGACGATCAACCGGGCCCCGGACTCGGCCGCCAGCTCCGCGAGCCGATCGAAGGTCCCGCGGTCCATCAGCGCCCCGGTTGGGTTGTGCGGTTCGTTGATCTGGATGAGGCGCGTGTTGGGCCGGAGTGCCGCCCGGACTTCGTCAACGTCCAGCCGCCACGCGTCCGCCTCGTGCAAGTCCACACGAGTGACGTCCGCGCCGGACGCGACGCCGACCTCGGCCAGCGATTGGTATGCCGGCCGCACGACGATGGCGTGGTCGCCGGGCCCCAGCAGTACGTTATGGAGAGCGAGGATCGCCTCCTGGGCACCCGAAAAGACGAGAACCTGGTCCGGCGAAATGTGCTCGTAGAGGCCGGCGATCGCGGCCCGAAGCGCCGGATCTCCGGGCGATTCGGTGTAGCCGAGCGCGAGGCGATCCCATCTGTCGCGGGCCTCGTCATCGGCCAGCGCCAGCAGGTCCCGCATCGACCAGCCTTCGACGTCCGAGGCGCACAGAAGCATCTCGGCCGTGAATTCCCAACGGGCGAAGAATCGCTCAGGGGCGAAATCTGCGAGGCGCAATTTGGTCTCCCCGGTAAGCGGTCCTACGGTACCGAATCTGGCCGGAGTGTGGGCAACTCGGCCTGATGGAGGGGCTATTCCGGCCGATAACTCATAGGCAGGACGGTCCGTTATGGCGGGACGTCTATGCGTTGGGGTCCGCGTGCCTGCTCCAGTCAGCCTACACGCGGCAACCGCACGGATATCGAGTCGACATGGACACCGCCGACGATGCCATCGACATGAGCCACGGCCGGACCGGTCGCGGAGGCACGGCCGCGTGAACGACTCCGCAGCCCTGGGTAAGAGACGGCTTCGGCCGGGCCGCCGTCCGGGCGCGCGCCGCAGCCTCCAGGACCCCGCAAGGCGGGCGATGGTCACGGGCATGGCTACTTCCTCTGCCGCCCGGCGTCCATCGACCAGATCGACGGGGCCAAGACCGACGCCGACGTTGCGCCCGCCAAGATCCGTAAGCCTTGGCGCCGCCGTGAGGCGGCCTAGGTCTGCCGATTGGGGGCCGCCTTGCAACATCTCCACCATCGGGTAATGGCCTCAAATCCGCTCGAACCTCTAAACTGGCCGTCTGGTCAACCGATGCCCACTATGCGGCCGCGAGGTATCGGGCCGACCATGTGCCACCCGGGGGGATCTATCGTCGCCATCGATCGAGCGAACATCTGTGCGGCGGCTCGATTTGTCGGTTTCGGTGTTTGGCTCCCCGTATCTCTCGTAGCGGCTGCGAGCCTGTAAATGGCTATCAACCCGAAGGACCTCTCCATCCACGACGAGATGGTCGTCGAGACCGAGATCGACGGCGTTTCGGTGGGCCTGCCGGCCTTCATCACGAACATCCTCGCCGAGGAGCTCTGGTTGGCCACTCGCCTGTCGGACCCGCGACTGGCCGGGCTTTCTGAGGGGCAGCCGGTTCATCTGTCGTTCGGTGCAGGCGGTGGGCTGATCGTCGAGAGCGTCTTCATACGGCGCCTGGGCAACAACTCGAAACTGGGCATGGAGAAGTCCCGGGTCTTCGCGGTCAGGCGGCCCCAGGGTGTGGACACGGTTCAGCGCCGGGCCCATGCGCGAGTCGATCTCGAGCGGTCGGTCAGGATCAAGGCCCTCGGCGGTCTCGGCACCGAGAAGATGGGCAACGGCAAGACGATCAACATCGGCGCGGGCGGCGTCCAGTTCATGACGGACATGCCGCTGCTTTATGGCGAGCAAGTCCGAATTGCGCTCATGCTCACTTCCCGCGACATCGTCGTTGCCGGCGGAGTCATCGTGCGCATCGAGGACGGCGATCCGATTCCGGCCGCCCCAGGCGCGGAACCCGGCAGCGCGAAACCGGCCAAGTTGTCCAAGGTGGCCGTGCGCTTCGACAAAGTCAGTGAAGAAGACCAGGAGCGGATTACCTGCCATATCCTCGCTGCTCACCGGCAGCTCATCAGGCCCGCAGGTCTTCCGGCAAGAGTAGCCAGGCACGGGCCCTTGGTCCCGGTGGCGGATCCGGCGGACCCGGCAGCGCAGGCCGCAGCCCAGGCGAACCCGCCGGAGAAGAAAGCCTAGACCGCGCGGGGATTTCCGGCGACGTCTCTGGAAGGTTAGGATGAGAGCATGAATGAGCCGGGCGCAAACCAGGGTCAGCCGGCATCGGAGCTCATCTCCAAGATAATCGCCGAACTCGGGGACTGGCGTGGGGACACCCTGAGCAGAATGAGGGAGCTCATCAGGGAAGAAGACCCGAACGTTGTCGAGGAGTTGAAGTGGGTGAAGCCCTCGTCCCCGGGCACCCCGGTCTGGTCGCACGACGGCATCATCTGTACCGGCGAGACCTACAAGAGTGTCGTGAAGCTGACCTTTGCCAAGGGCGCATCTCTGAATGACCCGGCCCATCTCTTCAACTCGAGTCTCGACGGAAACACCCGCCGTGCGATCGACATCCACGAAGCGGAGGAAGTTGACGAGTCCGCCTTCAAGGCGCTCGTCCGCCAGGCGATCACACTCAACGGTCATGCCGGGTCGAAACCTTCGAAGAAGGCGGCGGGAGAGAACGCCTAGTTCGAGGTGAGTTGCAGGTAGTTGCTCGCCCCAAAGCCCCTAGCTTCATACAACGGACGCCCCGCGTCACTGGCACGCAACCAGCACGGCGGCACCAAGCAGGACCACGATCAAGGCCATGGGCAGAAGGCGGCGGAGCCTTCGCGGCGCCGGAGTCGGCGGTGGAGCCGGCGGCGGAGTCGGCGGCGGGCCGGAAATCTGATCGGGGTCGTCGGCGTTCGAGCGAGCCTCTCTCTGAGTGGGGCGCGGTCCGAGACGGTGAGATCGTGGACCTGTGGTATCTGCCGCCGGTGCTAACGTCGGATGGTCAACAGCGGATGCACCGCTGGACTTCCCCGGGGACACGACGTGAGCCCGACAGGCACGCGATCCTTCTTCAGCTACCACATGCCCAACTTCACCTTCCCGGGCGTGCCCGACTCCGAGCTGTTCGATCACGTCGTCCTGTTGGCCCAGGCGGCCGAGGCAGTCGGCTTCGACCATCCGGCCGATATTCTGCGGACCGTCTCCGTGCCGGTGGTGCTGGTCAACTCGGATGCAGACAAGGCGGCGCTGGCCTCCCAGATGCCGCCGCCGGTCCGTCAACAGGTCGTGCCGGCCACCATCGCCGAGGGCGTCGACACGCTGGGCCGCTACCTGGACGACGGCTTCGGTGGTTTCGTCTTCCGCAACCTCACAACCCGGACTCCGAAGGCCATCGCCCGCGCCGGCGAACCGATCAAGCAACTGCGATCGCAAGGAGAACCGGCATGAAGGCCGATCTCGACGTCCAGGAGCTTCGTAGCCGGCTGACTCCTCTGCAGTTCTCCGTCACCCAGGAGGCCGCCACCGAGCGCCCCTTCTCGGGCGCCTATTGGGACAATCACGACACCGGTTCCTACCGATGCGTGGTCTGCCGGGAAGTCCTCTTCAGCTCTACGGAAAAGTACGACTCCCACTGCGGCTGGCCCAGCTTCTTCGACGTTCTGGACCAGTCGAAGGTCGTCTCGCGCCCGGACAGCAGCCTTGGTATGCGGCGCACGGAAGTCGTGTGCGCCAACTGCGGCGCCCACCTGGGCCATCTCTTCGACGATGGACCGCGGCCGACGGGCCTGCGCTACTGCATCAACTCCGCTTCGCTGGATTTCGAAAAGTCGGCGGGGGAGTAGGCGGCGCCAGCAATCCTCTCTATTACGCCGTTGCGGCGATTTGGACGGGAGCTCGCGCCTTCGGACGCTCCGCTTCCCGACGACTGGCCGATCTGAGACGTGACTGCATGATTGGCTCGCGGTCCCGTCTTTTCGATTCCGTGCCGGCCGCCGCGGGGCTTACGATGTGCTTGCGGCGTCATCGCCGCGGGGCAAGGAGGTCGGGAAATGGCTGATCAGGAGGGAGCGGTTGCCGGCACAGGTGCGGAGCCGGGGCCGGCCGCGCCTCGATCCATGTGGCCGGCCGCAGACGGGACGCCTCTGTACGTGCGGATCTGGCCGGCGGTGGGGGAGCCCTGGGCGACCGTGTTGATGGTCCACGGCATCGGCGAGCACAGCGGCCGCTATGACCGGACCGGACGGCTGCTGGCTCAGGCCGGTCTGGAAGTGCAGTCGTTCGACCTTCGCGGACACGGCCTCTCCGGCGGGCGGCGGGTCTATGTGCGGCGGTGGGACGACTTCCTGGACGATGTCGAAGTGCGGATGGCGGCGGCAAGTCGGCCCGGCCTGCCGATGATCCTGTTTGGGCACTCCATGGGCGCGCTCATCGCCCTGACCTATGCCCTCTCGGACCGGCCTGCGCCGGATCTGCTCGTCCTGAGCGCGCCGCCGTTGCGGGCCGCCGTGCCCGCATGGCAACGCGGCCTGGCCCCGATCCTTGGCCGTGTGGCTCCGACCGTGGTCCTGGCCAACCCGATCACAGGCGCCCAGCTGGCCCATGATCCGGCCGTGGGGATCGCCTACTTCGCCGATCCGCTGGTCCAGCCTCGCTCGACGGCCCGGCTGGGAGACCAGCTCTTCGGAGCGATGAAGCGGGCCCGGGCGCGGGTCGGCGAGCTGAAGGTGCCCACGCTGGTGATCCACGGCGCTGACGACGTGCTCGTGCCGACCGCTGGCAGCGAGCCGCTCGCGGCGGTGCCCGGTGTCGAGCGGCGAGTGCTGCCGAATCTGCGGCACGAGAGCCTGAACGAGCCGGAGGGCCCGGAGGTCGTGGCCGGGATCGTGGACTGGCTCCGGTCGCGCGTACCTGCGAGGATTCCGGCATGAGCGTCGAGATTCGAGTATGCCCGCCGGACAGGTTCGTCGAGCTCCTCAAGACTTCCGAGATCGGCTTCTTGGAGGATTTGCCGGACGACATGATCGGCCGGGTCGAGCGCGTCGCGGACAAGGAGCGTTGGTTGGCGCCCTTCGACGGCGACCGCATGGTCGGCAGCGGCGGCATATTCACCATGCGCCTGAAGGTTCCCGGCGGTGAATTGCCGGCGGGCGGGATTACCTTCGTCACCGTCCTGCCGTCGCACCGCAGGCGCGGCTTGATGAGCGGCATGATGCGGCTGATGATCGATGACTGCCGCAAGCGCGGCGAGCCGCTGGCGATGCTCTGGGCGGCCGAGGGAGCGATCTATCAGCGTTTCGGGTTCGGTCAGGCCACGTCCTCATTCAACCTGGAGGCCGAGGTGAGGGCGATCAGCTTCACTCGCGAGTGGCCGCGCGAGGGCGCCTGCCGGTTGCTGCCGGCTGGGGAGGGGCTGGGTCTGGTGATGCCCGTATACGAGGCCGCCAAATCCGGTCGCAGCGGATTCATAGGTCGCACCCCGGACTGGTGGGTTGGGGTTCTGCCGCTGGCGGAGAAGGACGCCAAGGGCGGTGAGGCCAGGCGGCTCGTGGTGTACGAGTCGGAGGCCGGCCCGGAGGCGTATGCCGTCTACAAGACCAAGTCCGAATGGAATGTCCGTGGCCCCGGCGGAACCCTGACCGTTGAGGAGGCGAT
>DASVKT010000265.1:0-1598 GCA_036385235.1 Candidatus Limnocylindrales bacterium
AATACGGCGTGCCCGCCAGCTCGCGACCAGAGGGAGAGCAATGCGAATTCACAATCGTGCCACCTCGATTTCTGCCCCCTCCGCGGCCCCTCTGGCCCGGGCCCGCCGGGCCGCGTTCACCCGACCTGCCTGGCATCTTCACGTTCATCCTTCTCGTGATGCCCGCGTCGGCGGCCTGCGGCAGTTCGGGGGGCAGCGCGGCAGATCTGCATAACACATTCGCCGCGCCCGCTGCCACCGAAGCCGGCAGCCCGACCCCCACAGTACCGGCTTCCGATGTCGCGGCTTCCCCCGCGGAACAGACTCCGATCGAGCCTGCGGTCACGTCATCGACGCCTGCGAATGGCATCAGCTGGGCCTGCCCATCGGGCCAGGAGACTTCGGCGGCAATCGGCGCCGAAGTATCAAGCTACAGTGAGACCGACGTCTCGCCGGCCCGCATCGGCGCGGAATGTGACTACTGGGACCCTCTCACGCAGGCGACGGTAATCCGGCTGGTCTTCTGGGGAGGAAGCGACCCCATCGCTCCCGATGGGCCGCCGAAGGGGACCATCAACGAAACAAAGGCTGTTGGTGTCCCTGCCTACTACGGCTCGGATGCAGGGAGTCTGGTAAGGCTCAACGTCTTCCCGATCGCAAACGAAGGATTCGTTGTCCTCGGGCCAAGCCTGAAGGCCGGCCAGCTAGTCTCCATGGCGTCCCAAATTCTGACCGACTCTCACGTGGACCGCCTCACCTTCGGGCCGGCCGGCCCCTGCAGCGGCGGTTGGTTGACTGCCTGGTGCGCCGGCATTTCCGGATAGCCACTCGGTGGTTAGCACCCGCGATCTTCGACCGGTAGAGGAGAGCGGGTGGGGACGGGCGGCGACTAGTCGTTGTCGTGACAGTCGACGATCAGGTGGGCATGGCCGCGACCACGCCCGCCAAGGCCTGCCGACCATCGACGGCTGAGGCTACGCGGACCATCGACGGCTGAGGCTACGCGGACCATGCTTCGACGCGAGCACGCCATGCTTCCGCGTCCCGGATCGGAATGCACCTGGAAGCCGATGTAGCGTCCGGGAAGTTGAAACCTGTCGGGCGCGCCAAGCGGTGCCAGGCTGACGGCGAGGCCGCCTGCTACGCCATCTCGACCAGCAGCCCAGCTTCCGGCACGATCTCGTATGTCAGTTGGAAAGCGTGGGCGCCACTCCTCTCGCCCCGACCAACAGACCTCATCACGTGAGGTCGAAACGCCTCGGCGTCTCCTGCGCCCATCCCTCCGCGCCAGGCTTGCTGCTCACCATTCAGCCATCGTGGCGGATGCCGAGACATGGCCCGCGCTCTGACCGATGCCGGCTGTCCGGGCTTGACGTGCTTTACCCGCCGGCCTCGACGTGGTCGCGCCAGCTGTGCTCGGGCGCATAGCCCAGCATCCGTCGGGCTTTGTCGATCGACAGCAGGGTCTCTCGCTCGTGGAGCTGCTTGACGACTCTGACGCCGGGGAAGACCTCTGCGGCCAGTTCGGCGCTGGGTCTGCTCATGACCGTGTCCGCCGCCGCGATGATGAACGTCTCGAAACCAGGTAGAGCCCTCTCCAGCGCCCGCGAAACCGCCTG
>DASVKT010000266.1:0-8522 GCA_036385235.1 Candidatus Limnocylindrales bacterium
TTGATATTCGGGGCGATGAAGAGAGCCAGCTCACGCTGGAGGGCCATCATGCCGCCCAGGAACCAGCGCATAGTCTGGCTCATGCCGTATGACGCGGTGCTCGTCGGATCGAACATGAGCGCCTGGCCATCGGCGCCCCACAGGGAGATGTGGAGGTGGCCGGACGAGCCCGTCCACTCGGCATAAGGCTTGGCCATGAACGTCAGCCCGTAGCCGTTCTGGAAGGCGATCTCCTTGGCGCCGTGCTTGAAGAGCACGCTCCGGTCGGACGATTCGACGACTTCGTCGTAGCGGATGTTGACCTCGTGCTGAGAGGGCGCTGCCTCGCCCTTGCTGAATTCGATCGGGATCCGAGCGGCCGTCATGTCGTTTCGGATCTGGCGGTAGAGAGGCTCCAGCTTGGTGGCCTGCAGGAGGTGGTAATCCTCGTTGTAATAGCCGACCCGCTCGATGTCGTTGTAGCCCTTCTCCGCCATGTCCTCGTACGTGTCCGAGGTGACGTAGAACTCGAATTCCGTGCCCGCCTTGACCGTGTATCCGAGGCCGGCTGCTCGCTCCACCTGGCGCTTGAGCATCGTGCGCGGCGAAATCGGAATTTCCACGCCGGCCTCGTCAACCGCGTCGCAGAGCACGATCGCCGACCCCTCGAGCCAGGGCAGCACGCGCGTGGTCGTCCAATCCTGCCGGCCGATCCAGTCGCCGTAGCCGGTTTCCCAATTCATCAGCTTGAAGCCGTCCGGCGTGTTCATTTCCATGTCCGTGCCGAGCAGGTACGTGCAGAAGTGAATCCCGTGGTCCGCCACGCCGTTGAGAAACGCCTCAGCCTGGACGCGCTTGCCCATGAGGCGGCCCTGCATGTCCGTCAGGGCGACGATGACCGTGTCGACACTGCCGTCGCGAATCATCTGCCGCAGCTCCTCGAGCTGCTTCGCAGTGCCGTGCTCGTCGCTCATCGGTTCCTCCAATTGCCGCTCCGCTCCGCGCCGCTCCGGGGCCCGAGCGCCGGCGGGTCGCGGTCCTCTGGCCGGTATTGTGGGGCGCCGGAGGCGTGAGGGCCAGATGGAGGAAACACGGACCGCCTGCTCAGCAGCCGGTCGGGGCCGAAATCCGCCGTTCCGGCGTCCCCAAACCGCCCCAAACTGACCCGCCAACGGACCCGGCGTGCCTAAAAGGACCAATCCGTGGCAGACTTCGAGTCTTCGCCGCGTCCAGCCTGGGCCCGCGGAGGGCTCGTCCGGCTCCCAGTGGGGCCCGGCCGAAGAGCAAAGCACGGACAGAGGTGGGCACACCCCGATGAGTGACCGCGACGTCGAGGCTCAGCCCGGCGACAACTACCAGTCAGAACTCGAAGACGAGACGCAGGCGCGTTCCGCCGGAACCAAGCCGCTCGAGGTGCCCCACAAGGCGGACGTCTCGCGGTCCCAGGCGCGCCCGCTTCCGCCCGAACGAGCCGCCAAGAGCGGCCCGACGGCGGCCTCGATTCCGGCCGCCAGAGCCGACGAACTGCCACAGCAGGCTCACCAGCTCGGGATTCGTTACTGCCCGGAATGCGGCGCCGAACGCGCCATCTCGGACCGCGGATGCATGGATTGCGGCGCGCCATTTGAGACCGCTCGAACTCCCGAGCGGGTTGCCCCGGCGGCGGCATCCACCACTCCGGCCGCCTCGGCTTCGCCGGATGCCTCCGTGCTGCCGCGAGAGCTGTCGGCCCGTGTCCGCCGCCGCGCCCGCCCGGAACCCGCCAAGAGCAGGCTCGGCGCCGCTCATCCGCTGTCTCGTCTGCGTCTGGAAGACCGGAGTCGCAGCCTGGGACGTTCTATTCGTGCCCTGGGTTCCGGCGGAAGCGGCGCTCTGCGCGCCGGCGCCACTCAGGTGCGGCGCCACGGCCGGGCGCGCTTGGGACGCCCCAGCCTCCGCAGCCTTATGGCCTACGCCAGCCTCACGGCGACAATAGGCGTCGTGACGGCCCTGATCGTGACCCTGCCCAGCCACCCTGCCGTGAATCTCCCTTCAGGTAGCGTCTACGGCGTGAATTGGAGCGCGGCAGTCAAGCCTCCTTTCGACAAGGTCGATTTCGGGCCCTATTTCGTGACCGTGGACACGGATCTGCTGATGGTCGAGACCACCGGCCAGTCGACGGCGGTCTGGGTGACCAAGGACGGGTCGTCCTGGTCGCAGAAGTCCGGTTCGGGCGCCTTCGGCATCGACGGCCGGCATTTCGTGGCCCAGGGCTTCTCGGATGACGGCCGGGGCGGTCTCGTGATCGTTGGCAACAGCGTCGGCAGCAAGCCGGCGGATGTGGTCGCCGCTGCCTGGCATTCGCAAGACGGTGCCTCATGGGCTCCGATGGACGTCCAGGGCGGTGGCAGCCAAGAGATGATCGGCGGAGTGGCAGCCAAGCCCGGCGTCATCGTCGCCGCGGGCAACGGCGTGGCCTGGTTCTCGGCAGACGGTCACTCCTGGTCCGCCCAAGCCTTGCCCGGAGCCTCCGCGCCGGGTGGCACCTATACGCCGCGAGCCGTGGGCGCCTGGAACGGCGGCTTCGTCATCATCGGCTTGTGGAGCGGCACGGGAACGACACGCTCCACCGCCTGGTATTCCACGACGGGCCGGGATTGGACACAGGCCAGAACATCTCTCGATGGTTTCGACGCCCGAGGCATCGCCAGCCTGGGTGGCAAGATCGTGGCCGGTGGCATAGACCTGAGCAGCTCTGCACCGGGCCCCGCGGCCTCGTGGAGCTCCGTTGACGGCGCCACCTGGACCAAGGCCACCGCCCCGAGCGACGTTGCCACGATCGCCATGGACGGCATTATCCAGGCGGGTGGCAGCCTGGTCGCTTACGGCGCGCCGGCTGCCGGAACGGCCACGAACGCTTCCGCGGCGCCCGTCACGGAGGCCGTTTGGGTAACCGACGACGGCCTCAACTGGCTGCCCCTGGCCAGCAGCGCAACGCCGCTCAGCCGGGCCCGGATCGGCTACGTGGGAAACCGCCTGATCATGCTCGGCAACGCCGGCGACGGAGTGCGAGTCCTCAGCGGAACCCTGGTTATGGGCGCCTTGCGCGCTGCTGCCAGCCAGACCGCGGCCCCAGGCAACTACGTCCTGTCGCTGCAGGCCGGCAACACGCCGATGATCAGCGACGTCACCGAGGGCTTCACCCTCGGTCCGGTGCTCAGCGTCCAGGACACGTTCTACACCTTTGCCACCGGGCCGACAGGAACATCCATCTTCACTTCCTCCGGCCTCAGCGAACTGTGGCCCCAAGAGGTGGCCCCCATCGGCCTGACATCGCTGGTCGTCTCCGCCGCGCCGAGTACGTCTGCCAGCGCCCGGTCGAGCGCGTCTGCCAGCGCCCAGCCGAGTACGTCTGCCAGCGCCCAGCCGAGTACGTCTGCCAGCGCCCAGCCGAATACGTCTGCGGCCCCGGCCCAGGCGGTCGTGACCGGCCGACCGGTCGTCCTGCAAGCGGTGCCGGACGGCAGCGGTGGCATTCTGGCCATCGGCAAGGTCACCAACGCATCGGGCGACAACGGCATGATCTGGCACATGACCAAGGCCGGCCAGTGGCGTCAGGTGTCCTTCCAGGACGCTGCGCCGCCCGAGTTCGCCTCGATCGCCGTTGCCTCGAACGGCTTCGTGGCAACCGCAGACGCCGCGGGTGGCTCGCAGGTCATGTACTCGGACGACGGCGAAACCTGGCAGGCGGCAACGATCGGCGGTGTCAGCGACGGATATGGGCTGACCGTGGCCACATACAAGAACGGCTTTGTCGCGGTCGGAACCGATCCGGCCCGCGCAGGCGCCACGACCGCCTGGACCTCAGGTGACGGGCAGACGTGGACGCTGCGTACGGACTGGAAGCTTCCGCCCAACGTGACGGCGCTCTTCGGCATGGGCAGCAACCTCATCGCCACCGCGGACGCGGCCGTTCCCACGCCGTCCGCATCTGCTAAGCCAACACCAACGCCTGCCGTGGCCGCTCAGACCACCACGTGGTGGTGGTCTGCGACCGGCGTCGGCTGGCAGCAGTCCGGGCTGCAGATCACGGGCAACAACTGGGCCGTGGTCAACGGCGAACTCCTGGCTCTGGATCCCCCGGCCAAGCCGGCGGACCCCTGGATCGCCTGGAGCAGCGTCGACGGCAAGTCATGGCAGCGGCCCGTCTCCAGCCAGATCGTCTTCGCGGGGTCCAAGACCTGCGGGATCGGCTCCAGCAACAACAAGGTCGTCATCGTTGGCTGGGCCACCAACAGCGCTCTGACGGACTACAAGGGCCAGTTCGCCGCGGAGTAGTCAACCCCGGTGGCGATGGTGGCGGAAGCCTCTCGGAGCCCAGCAATCGACCGCAAGCAGATTGAGAGCGGTGGGCACTTCGCGGGGCCCCTACCCGATCTTTCGGCCAAACCGGACGGCCGGGATCAGGCTCCCGCGATCTCCGGTGCGATCTCCTCGGCCGCCTTCTCGAACTCCTGCTCGATCTCGGCCAGCTCCAGCTCGCCGACTTCGACGATCGGACCCTTGAAGCGTTTGCGCGCCCAGGCGAAGTAGTAGATGAGGAGCAGACCCAGGAAGGTGCCAAAGGCCATCAGCGTGTAGGCGTTGCCTGAGGTTGGCCAGAGGAACAGCACCGAGATCAGGACGATCCACAGGCAGGCCACCATCCCGATCGGCTTGGAGAAGCGGCCCAGGCTCCAGACGCGGTGCTCGCGCCACTCTTGTTTGCCGAAGACGGCTAGGAAGATCGGCACGCCGTAGGCCCAGTAGAGGGCGATCGTGCTGATTGCCGTCACGATCGCGATCGCCGTGTAGCTGCCGAAGATGAAGGCCGTGTTGGTCAGCAGATACGAGAAGACTGCGATTGCCAGGAGCGCATTCGCCGGCGTGCGGAAACGGTGCGACACCTTGCGCAGCCACGGCGAACCGGGCACACCGCGGTCGCGGCTGAAGGCGAAGAGCATCCGGCCGGCCGCGGCGATGGACGCCAGACCGCACAGGCTCATGGCTACTGCAATTGCCGCGCTGAGCCAGTCGCCCAGCGCACCCAGGTTGTAGTTCAGGGTGCTGAACACGATCGGGTTGCCGCCGTAGTAGTAGGTGCAGTACTGGTCCTGGGCCTGGCAGAGCCCGTTGGATCCGAGTTGCGTCCCGAAGACCTGGGCCATCGGCGGCAGGTGCGTCACCAAGGCGAAGAGGACGATGTAGCCCACGACGGCCGACACCGCCACCGAAATGAAGACGCCCCAGGCGCTTGCCAGGCGAGCCCCGACGGTTTCCTCGGCCACATGGGCCGAGGCGTCGTAGCCGGTGTAGGTCCACTGCGCTTGCAGGAGAGAGAAGAGGAACGCGACGGGAAGGGCGTAGCCGATGGCGGGCCCGAGGGTCATCCCCAACGGCGCGGCGCCGCCCTGGATGTCTTGCGGCTTGATGTCGAAGGGGTTGAGGTTGGCGTGAGTCTTGCCGTTGGCGATGAGGAAGAGCGAGACCACGATCACGAGCACGGTGCCGATGTGCCACCACACGGAGGCGTCGTTGAGCAGCGCCACGATCCTGATGCCGGCGACGTTGAGGAACAGCTGGATGGCCAACAGTGCGGCCATCGTGATCAGTTGACCGTTGACTAGCGTGGAGCCGAAGATCGGCGAGCCGTTGCCGTAGGCGATTCCGAAGTTGCTCAGGATCGGCGCCACGATGGACGAGTTCACGAAGGCGGCGGCCGCGAAGTCGATGCCGGCGACGATGGCGATCTGACCGGCCAGATTGAACCAGGCCGTCCACCAACCCCAGTCCTTGTTTTTCATGCGACTGGACCAGTAGTAAAGACCGCCGGCCGTGGGATAGGCCGATGCGATCTCCGCCATGGCGGCGGCGATCAGCAAAGTGAATAGCGAGACGAGAGGCCAGCCCAGCGTTGCGGCCGCGGGGCCGCCCCAGGCCACGCCGTAGTCGAACAGGATCACCGCGCCGGTCAGGATCGAGATGATCGAGAAGCTGATGGCGAAGTTGGAGAACCCGCCCATCGTCCGGAAGAGCTCCTGCGCATACCCCAGGCGATGCAGATCGTGCACGTCCTGGGCGATCGTCTCTTCGCGAGATCTCGGTGCCTGCTGCGCCATGCGGGACCTCCTGCTGCCAAGGTGCCCGAACCCAGGGCCGGGGCTCCTCGCCCAGCCATATGCCCTTGGGCCGGCGGTAGCGAGCCCCTCTAACGTGTAGACGGCTCGTGACCCGGAATATACGCGCTCATAGAAGCGTGCCGTTGTTTGCGGGCGGACGGCCCGTGACGCGGAATATACGCGCTCACAAAAGCAAGAATCCGACGGGTTCCCAGGGTGTGAGACCGCATGGGTAGCTGGCCGGCCTGCTCATCGAGCCATCCGGCGCAGCCGATCAACCTCCCGGCTCAGGGAAACTGCATCGGCGGGGTCGCAACGGCGCCGAGGCCGAAGGGTCACGGCCCCCAAGCGGGCGTACGCCACGACTCCGAGCCCGCAGGCACGGAGCTTAGCCAAAGCGTCGCAGGCACCATGAAAGCAACCAGCAGGACCAGCGGCATGAGGCAGCCGACACCGGACCAGATCGAGACGAAGGTTGCGTGGCGCCGCAGCCCGTTTCCACCTAATGACCGTGGGGCGAACAGGGAGAGACGATTCCGGCCATTCGGCGACTTTTCGGGCGCTCGGCCCCGATGTTGTTCGACATTTTCGACTAACAGCGGCCGCGATTCCGGGTTTCGGGGACGGATTCGAGCCATGCACGCGCAGAGTCCCCGCACCTTGTTCGCCGGGCTGTCATTAGGCAGGAATGGCTGGGCTCGGCCGTGGCGCCCGGCCCGTGTCGCTACGCGACCGCCCCGCGCCCCCGCCCCAAGGCCTCGCCGCCCGCGCCTCGCCCACGGCGCGCCACGGCTCCACGGCCCCACGGCTTCGCCGCCCGCGCCTCCCCCCACGGCGCCCCACGGCGCGTCACGGCCCCACGGCGCGCCACGGCCCCGCGCCCCCAAGGCCCGGCGCGGACGCTAGAATCCGGCGGCAAACCCAGGCGACGCGTTCGTCCCCGTGCGAGGAGCTCCTTGATGTCAGCCGCTCAAATCACTCCCCCCACCGCTCGCCCCGGCTTCCGGATCGAGAAGGACCCACTCGGCTATCTCGAGGTTCCGGAAGGCGCCTACTACGGCGTCCAGACCGCGCGCGGTATCCATAACTTCCCGATCTCCGGTACGCGCCCGCATCCGGCGCTGGTCAAGGCCATCGTCACAGTCAAGAAGGCCGCGGCTCGCGCCAACATGACCACGGGCCGTCTGTCCAAGCAGCTCGGCAATGCCATCGTCGAGGCCGCGGACGAGATCCTCATGGCCGCCGCACCCGCCACGGGCGATGAGGCCGGCGAGCAGCCCGCCCGCGACCCGATGCGAGCCGGCTTCGAGTCCGCCCGGGCCGCCAAGCAGGCCGAGCTGATCGACAACTTCCGCATCGACCCCTTCCAGGCCGGCGCCGGAACCAGCCACAACATGAACGCCAACGAAGTCCTGTCCAACCGGGCCATCGAGCTGCTCCACAACATCGGCGTCGGTTCCGGCAAGCGCGGCGACTACGCCGTCGTCAGCCCCAACGACCACGTCAACATGGCCCAGTCCACGAACGACGTCTTCCCCACGTCCATGCGGATCGCCACGCTGGACCTGATCCGCGACTTCCTGCCGGCCGCGCAGGAACTGATCGCCGCCTTCGACCAGAAGGCAGTCGAATTCGACGACGTTCTGAAGTCCGGCCGAACGCACATGCAGGACGCGGTCCCGATCCGCCTCGGCCAGGAATTCGGCGCCTACGCGCTGACACTTCGACGCGGAGTCGAGCGCGTTAAGGCGGCCGCGGACTCCATCTCCGAGCAGAACATCGGCGCCACCGCAGTTGGCACCGGCCTCAACGCCGAACCCGAGTACATCAAGCTCGTGGTCAAGAACCTGGCCGAGCAGACCGGCCACAATCTTCGCGGGGCCGAGAATCTGGTCCAGGCCACTCACTCCATGCGGCCGATGCTGGAAGTCTCCGCGGCCCTGCGCGGTATCGCCGTCGATCTGATCAAGATCAGCGAAGACCTGCGCCTGATGTCGTCCGGCCCGATGACCGGCTTCGCCGAGATCACCCTGCCGGCCGTCCAGCCGGGCAGCTCGATTATGCCGGGCAAGGTGAACCCGGTCATGGCCGAATGCCTCTCGATGGTCTGCTTCCGCGTCGTCGGCAACGACACGACGATCGCCTTCGCCGCCTCGGCCGGCCAGCTCGAGCTGAACGTGATGATGCCGGTCATCGCCCACACCGCCCTCGAGTCGCTCACAGTCCTCACCAACATGAGCCGCGCCTTCGCCGAGTTTTGCGTGACCGGCATCGAGGCCAATCGCGAGCGCGCCGCGGACCTGATGGAGCACTCTTCGGCGCTCTCCACGCCGCTCGCGCCGTACCTTGGCTACGCCCTGGCCGCGGACATCTCCAAGCAGGCCGTGCGCGAGCGTCGGACCATCC
>DASVKT010000267.1:0-6059 GCA_036385235.1 Candidatus Limnocylindrales bacterium
CGTGCCCGTTGGAGCCGTTTGCGGGCCCGCTCATGCCACTTCCTCCTTGGAGAGCTGCGAGTAGACGATCTCGCGATACGTCTCGCTGCTTTCCATCAATTGCGCGTGATTTCCGATCGCCACGATCTCGCCCTTGTCGAGCACGACGATCTGGTCGGCGTGGAGGATCGTCCCGACCCGCTGGGCCACGATGATCACCGTGGCGTCGGCGGTCTCGTCGCGAAGTGCGCCCCGGAGTCGCTGATCGGTCTTGAAGTCCAGCGCCGAGAAGCTGTCGTCGAAGATGAAGATCTTCGGCTTCCTCAAGATCGCCCGGGCGATGGCCAGGCGCTGGCGCTGGCCCCCGGAGACGTTCGATCCGCCCTGGTCTATCTCGCCGTCGAGCCCGCCATCCATCTCTTCGACGAAGTCCTTGCCTTGAGCGATGGCAAGCGCGTGCCACAGGGTTTCGTCGTCGGCGGTGTCGTCGCCGTAGCGGAGGTTGCTGGCGACCGTCCCGCTGAACAGGAACGCCTTCTGCGGCACGAGGCCGATCTGCCGCCAGAGATCCTCCTGGCGCATCTTCCGGACGTCGACGCCGTCCACCTCCACGCTCCCCGACGAGACGTCGTAGAAGCGCGGGATAAGGTTGACCAGAGTGGACTTGCCGGACCCGGTGCCACCGATGATGGCCGTGGTCTCGCCGGGGCGTGCCGTGAAGGAGATTCCGCACAGGACGGCATCCTCCGCGCCCGGATAGCGGAACTCGACGTTACGGAACTCGACGAGGCCCCGGGGCTCCGGCGGGGCCGTCGCCGTATCGGGGTCGCAGATCGCGGTCTCCGTATCGAGCACCGCATTGATCCGCTCGGCGGAGGCCGCGGCTCGCGGCACCATCACGAAGATCAGGGCCGCCATCATCACCGAGAAGAGGATCAGCATCACGTACTGGAGGAAGGCCGAAAGGTTCCCGATCGGCATGCTTCCCGAGTCGATGCGAAGGCCGCCGAACCAGACGATCGCGACCATCGACAGGTTCATGATCCCGAACAGGAACGGAATCATCAGCGCGAACAGCCGCGCCACTTTGAGCGAGTTGTCCGTCAGCGCCTGGTTGGCGTCGTCGTAGCGCTTTTCTTCATGCTCGGTCCGGACGAACGCGCGAATGACGCGCATCCCGCCCAGCACTTCCCTCATGACCTGGTTGATGCGGTCGGTGCGTTTCTGCATCGACCGGAACAACGGCACCGCGATGGTGGCAATGACGCCGATGACGATCAGGACCAGGGGAACGATGACCAGGAGAGTCGCCGAAAGAGGCACGTCCTCGCGCAGGGCCATGATCAGGCCGCCGACGGACATGATCGGAGCCAGGATCATGATGTTCAGGGCCATCACGAGGACCATCTGCACCTGCTGGACGTCGTTCGTGTTGCGGGTGATCAGCGTGGGCGCCCCAAAGGAATTGGTCTCCTGCTGCGAGAAGCCCATGACCTTGCGGAAGATGGCGCTCCGAATGTCGCGGCCCATCGACATCGAGGTCAGCGACCCGAAGTAGACGGAGACGATCGAGCACAGGCCGAGCAGGAAGGTCACGAGCAGCATCAGCGCGCCGATACGGACGATGTAGTTCGTGTCGCCCTTGAGCACGCCGTTGTTGATGATGTCCGCGTTGAGGTTTGGCAGGTACAGGTTCGTGATGGCCTGGACGGTGACCAGGACCACGACGATTGCCAGCAGCCGGCGGTACGGCCAGCCGAACCTGCGGAGGAGTCTGATCATCGACTTCGATCCTGTGTCTTCATGTAGGGTCCCCAACCAAAGGTGCAGGTAGTGTTGCCGCTAGCCTGGCGGCGGAATGTGTAGGACTCGTGAAAGATCGCCGAAGGAGTTGCGATGCTGGAGATCACCCGCTCTGCGGGCCGGTCGCGGCGGAGTCCAACTCCCCCACGAGACGGCGGCGAGCTGCATGGATGGCACGCATGCCTACCAGGAGGGAGGCCATCTCGTCTTCGGTGAGCTCGGCGAGAACCTTGGTAAGCACTTCTCGCCGGTGGGTCGCCATATCCCTGAAGACCTGGAAGCCCGCCTCGGTAGCGTGAACGCGCACAACTCGGCGATCCTCGGTGCCGTGGCGTCGCTCTACCAGCCCGCGCTTCTCCATGCGATCGACGATCCCGGTCGCGCTGGCGTCGGAAACGTCCATCGCCTCGGCCAGGCGCTTCATCGAGAGCGGCCCTTCGGCCTCGAGGGCTGTCAAGACGTTGAGATGGACGAGACTGAGGGCGTGCCGGTGCCAGGACTTGAACACCCCGCCACGGTCCTTTGGAGACCAGCCCGTCATCTCCTCGAGCAACTCTCGCTCGAGCGCCTGGCGGCCGGCATCGTCGACAGTCTGACTCGAGTTAGTACTCCGGGTCGCAGGTACATTCAACATGACATTGAGTATAGTACGACCTGCAAGACGTCGCCGGACGGCCCGATCTCGGGCCGCAGTTGATGCCGCTTGACGGCGTGCGCGTCCGGAAGTCCAATGGTGATCGATGGGCTCTCGTATTCTCAACATGGCGATGGTCGCGATCATGGTCACTGCTTCGGCGGCTTGCGGTGGAGCCGTTGTGGCGACCACGACCCCGACGACGGGCTCCGGCCTCGGCGGGACGCCGACTGTAGGCTCGAGCGCGACGGCAGCCTCCACCCCGACGCCCGGCCCAAGCCTCAGCCCCACGCCCGGCTCGAGCCCGAAGGCGACACCAACCTCGGGCCCGACTGCACCGCCCAGTGGCAATCTCCCCAACTTCAGCCACGTCTACGTGATCATCTTCGAGAACAAGGAGTACTCGAGCCTGGTTGGCTCGAGCGGCGCTCCGTACATCAACTCGCTGATCGCCCGGTACGGCGTCGCTACCAACTTCTATGCCGAGCGGCATCCCTCTGAACCCAACTACATCGCCCTCACATCGGGTGGCACGCAGGGCGTCACCGACGACGGCGACTACAACCTCGGCGTGAACAACCTATTCGATCAGATCACCGCGTCGGGTCGGACCTGGCACGCCTACCAGCAGGGCTACCCGGGTGACTGCTTCACCGGGTCCTCGTCATCGGCGGTCGTCGATGGCGCGGGTAAGTCGGGCTCCTACGTGCGCAAACACGACCCGGCGATCAGCTACACCAGCATCAGCGGCAACGCCGCCAACTGCGCCAACATCACGAACTTCTCGAGCTTCGATCCGGCGGCGGCGAATTTCGAGTTCATCACCCCGAACATGATCAACGACATGCATGACGGCACCGTCGCCGACGGCGACGAGTTCCTGAAGGCCTTCCTGCCGAAGATCACCACGAGCGCGGCGTTCATCAACTCCGTCGTCTTCGTCACCTTCGACGAGGGCACGACCAGCGTCAACGGCGGCGGCCACATCATGACCATGGTCATCACTCCCAACATGACCGCGGGCTACAAGTCGAGCGCGGCCTACACGCACTATTCGATGCTCCGCACCATCGAGCAGGCGTGGGGTCTGCCGTATCTCGGCAGCGCGTCCTCCGCGTCGTCGATGGCCTTCCCCTACTAGGCTCTAGACCCGGACAAGAGACGGCCGACCCGGGAAACGGGTCGGCCGTCTCTATTGTGCGCCGAGATCCGCCTGCCGGCGTCGGGAGTGTCGGTGCGGCGCACGCCGTCGAGGCCGCCGGTGCGACCGCCGCGTTGGGTGAAGCGGCGGCCGCTCCGTAACGAGATCGACAGACGCGTTGGCCGAGACTCGCGGCCATGAATGCACTCACCGGATCGGCTGCGTTCCGACGCCCCGGTCTTGCCCCGCTCTTAGGCCGGTTCCGCCAGGTATCCACTTTCGGGGCGATCGGCGTGGCCAGCACGCTCGCGTACGTCGCCCTGTATTCGGTGCTGCGAACCGTGGCGATTCCAGCGGTGGCCAACGCTCTTGCGTTACTGACAACAGCCGTAGCGAACACGGCCGCGAACCGAAGGATCACCTTCGAGGTGCGGGGGCGCGACGGTCTGGCTCGCGATCACGCGGTCGGGCTCGCCGCTCTGGGCGTCGCGCTAGCCCTCACTTCCGTTTCTCTGGCGGCGTTGGACGTCGTTGCACCGCACCGCGGACGACTGACCGAGCTGGCAGTGCTCGTGGCTGCCAACGCCGCCGCCACACTGGTCCGTTTCGCGCTGCTGCGCGCGGCCCTTCAAAAACCCCGTGGCTTTCAGGAACACGAGGGCATGAGCCTTGCTACCCTCTCCACGCCCGAAAGGATTCGTCGATGACCGCCATCTCCAGACCGGAGGCCCTCATGCCTCGTCCCCGACTCCTCGAAGCCGCCCGCGGCATCGTGCGAGGCCGTGCCGACGAGGCAGCCTGGGTTCGTCCCGCTCTCCTCGGCGTCGTCATGCTCGCGGCCGTTCTCTACGTCTGGAACCTGACGATCAGCGGCTATGCCAACACCTACTACTCGGCGGCCGCAGTCTCTGCCTCCAACTCCTGGTCCGCCTTCTTCTTTGGCAGCTTCGATTCGGCCAACTTCATCACGGTCGACAAGCCGCCGCTGGCGATCATGCTCATGGGGCTTTCGGTCCGCCTCTTCGGGTTGAGCTCAGTGAGCGTCATGCTGCCTGAGGCACTGGCGGGGGCCGCGACCGTCGGCGTCCTCTTCCTCACGGTGAAGCGTTCGTTTGGTCCGGCAGCGGCCTTCATCGCCGCGGTCGTCATGGCTCTCACCCCGGCCGCGGTCCTCATGTTCCGCTTCAACAACCCCGATGCCCTGTTGACGTTGCTCCTCGTGACGGCTGCCTGGGCGTTGCTCCGCTCGCTGGAGCACGGTAGCTACCGCTGGGTGGCTCTTGCTGCGACGCTCGTGGGTCTCGCATTCCTTACGAAGTACCTGCAGGCGTACCTGGTCCTGCCCGGATTCGCCCTCGTCTTCGGGTTCGCGGCGAACACGACCATGCGCCGCCGCATCGGCGGGTTGTTTCTCGCCCTTGCGGTTGTTCTCGTTGCCAGCGGCTGGTGGGTCTTGATCGTCGAGCTCATTCCGCCGGGCAGCCGACCGTTCATCGGCGGCAGCACCACCGGCTCGCCTCTCGACTTGATCTTCGGGTACGACGGCTTGGGCCGCATCTTCGGCTCCGGGGGCGCCGGCGGCGCTGGCGGGGGAGCCTCCTTCTCCGGTGAGGTGGGGCTCTTCCGCCTGTTCAACGACCAGTTCTTCGGTGAGATCGCGTGGTTCATTCCACTGGCCACGGTCTGCCTGGTGGTGGGCCTGTGGCTACGCCGCTGGGCTGATCGGGCAGACGCGGCTCTTGCCGGCTACCTGCTCTGGGGCAGCTGGTTCGCGGTCACGGCCGTTGTCTTCAGCTACATGTCCGGCGTGGTCCACTCCTACTACGCCGTGGCTCTCGCACCGGCTATCGCGGCGTTGGTGGGTGCCGGGATCGTCGACCTGTGGTCCCTTCGAGCCCGAATCTGGCTGGGCGGTGTGGCGGTTGGGCTGGCCGCTTTGGGCACGGCGTGGTTCGGCTGGCAGTTGCTCGACCGAACTCCGGATTTCGCCCCCGGCGTCGGGCCGGCGGCTGTCGTCGTTGCCGGTCTGGCGTTGTTGGTCCTCGTGGCGACCTCGCTCCCGCGGCTTACCGAGAGCACGACTGCGCGCCGTCTCGCCGTCCTGGCGGCTTCGGCCGGCCTGTGTGCGACTCTCATGGCGCCGGCGGCGTACGCAGTCGCGACGATCGGCACGGCCTACGGCTCAGGCGACCCGCACCCGGGTCCCGGAACTGTGGACGCGGGGTTCGGCGGCGTCGGCGGTCCTGGCGGCGGTCCTGGCGGCGGCTTGGGCGGTAACCCGACTGGCGGTCTTCCCGGCGATGGCGGAGGCCTCGGCGGCACCACTTCGGACTCGGCCCTCCTTGACTACCTCGTCGCCAACAAGGGCGGCACCGAGTGGATCGTCGCCATCAGCTCGGCCCAGGAGGCCGGATCGATCGAGCTTGCGACGGGTCTGCCGGTCATGGCAATGGGCGGCTTCACCGGCTCCGATCCGACGCCGACTCTCGACCAGCTCAAGAG
>DASVKT010000268.1:0-3939 GCA_036385235.1 Candidatus Limnocylindrales bacterium
AGTCGTTCGCGGACTATGAGCACTCTCTGGCGGGCGATCGAGAGGAGGACCACGATGGCGGTACCCACAGCCACTGCGTCCACACCTTCGATCCGGGCGTGCGGTACCGCCGCGAAACCGACACAGAGCAGGATTGCGCCGATCGGCAGCCAGTCAACGAGAGCGCCGGCGATCTTCTCGTAGAGCTTCCCGGCGCCGATTGCGTTACTCCACGTCATCCAGGCGTAGCCCAGGATCAAGATGCCGCCGGAGTAGAGGAGTGTCGTCGCGGAAGTCCGAGGCTCGCCCCGAATGGCGACGTCGATCCACATCATCCACGATAGCCCCACGATCGAGGCGCCCGGGATGCCACACCAGATGCCTCTGAGCGCCGGAGCTGCCCGGAAGGTCAGGGCCGCGGTAGCCGCGGTCCCGGCGCTGGCCAGAAGCGCTGCCGCCGCGACGGGCATCATCAGCTGGCCCAGGCCCTCGCCCCCGTCATTCCCCTTCCAGGCGCTCAGCATGAGAGTGACGCCGGCGGCCAGCATGATGCCCCCATCCAGCATGGCCATCACCAGCGTCTGAGGATCCAGCCAGCGGTATAGGGCCGGCATGATCTCGGACATGGCCAGCACGCCGCCGCAGCAGAAGAGGCAGTTCGCCGCAAGGGTGGACATCGAGGCGCCAAGCCATGGCGACAGGTCCAGGATTGCCATGCCGACGCCCGTCAACGCCACTGCCCAGGCGAGCCGCTCGTAGTTGAGGATCCCGGGCTCGGGCCGGTGGGCCAGGACGGCCAGGGCAAGCGCCACAGCCCCGGCCGAGGTCGCCACGTAGAGGTCTTCGAAGAAACCGCCCGTTCCGGCCGGGCTGAGGACCGCCAGCGCGACCAGGGTGGCGGTGGCCGCTCCGCCAAGCAGAAGCACGATGCCGGGTCGGTCATACCAGCGGGGCCGCGTTATCGGGACGGCCGGTATGGTGGCCCTGCCTTCCGCCACCGCCTACAGCCTCTGGGCCGGGACGACCCTCTGGAGGGCCGCGAGGAGTTCGCGCAGCTCGGTCATGAGGGTGGTGGCGTTGCGAAGAGCCTCCGTGTCGTCGTGGGCGTCCACTACGCAGCGCGCCGCGTCCACCGCACGTTTGGCTCCGAGTACGGATGCAGGCTCCGGCACACGTGCCGCGACCGTCCGGGCATTGGTGCTGTTGCGGAGATGTAAGGCCCCTACCAGTTCGTCGGCGATCCTTTCGACGGCGGGCACGGTGGCGGCGACAAGCGGTGGATACTCGAGGAGGTTGATGCCGAGGCGCTTGGTGGACTCAGCGGGGGACTCGATGATCGGGCTTTCGTTGGTTACCGCCCGGACCTTGGCCAGCACCATCGACGCCTGGAATGGCTTGACGATGTAGTCGCGCACGCCGCGGCCCAGCAGATCAACGACCGTGGAGCGGTCGGTAGTGCTGGTGCACATGATCACTGGGATCATGGCCAGGCGAGAGTTGGCTCGCATTTCGGCCACGAGTTCGCGCCCGTCAAGTTCCGGCATTCGGATGTCCGAGATGACCAGGGTGCAGCGCTCGCAGTCGTCTCGCTCGAGCATCCGGAGAGCGCCCCGGCCGGAGGTTGCCTTGCGCACAACGAAGTTGGCGCTCTGCAGAACCATCCCCAAGAGCATCAGGGCGGATGGCTCATCGTCGACGATGAGGATCATTTCGCCACTCCAATCCCGCTCCTAGTCCGCTGGCAGACGATCTACCGGCGTGCGCCCAATTCGTGCCCGTCGCGAACGACGGCCGGACGCAAGGACCCACACATGGGGAGTCGGCGGGATTGGCGGCGAAGTTAGGAAGAAGGCCGAGAGCGAAGACTAGGGGGCGGGCTGTGCCGGGCCGGGATTGGCAGACTCGAAGAAGGCGGCCGCCCCCCCCACGGTCAACTTCCGGCAGGCTTCGAAGACCTCATCGGCTGTGTCCGGGGCGTCGGTGTCCAGCCACCATGTGAGGGTTGCCAGGAATCCGCCGACGATGAATTGCACTGCGGCGTCCATCTGCCGCTCGCCGCCGTGCCACTCCGGAAACTGGGATCGGATGTGCTCGCGGACGATGTTTGAGATGGGCTCCGGCAGGAGCCGCCGGATTGTCTCGGAGCCCTGCCGGCCGATCATCGCCTTGAACTGCCGGCGATTGGCCCCGGCTTGTTGGAACGCGACCCGCAGCGGCTCCATCAACTCAGTGCGGCGGACGGGTCCGGCGGCGGCCTGGTCCGTGCTGGCGGCCCAGTCGGGATGCATCGCCTGAAACTCGCTGACGAGGAGGTCGTCCTTGTCGCGGTAGTGGGCGTAGAAGGTTGAGCGGCCAACGTCCGCCCTGTCGAGGATGTCCTGGACGGTGATGTGGTCGTAGCCCCGCTCGAGGGTCAGCCCCATGAGGGCATCGCGCAGAAGTTGGCGAGTGCGCCGCACTCGGCGATCTGTTGTGTCTTCAGGCATCTCCACCATCCCGATGTGAAACAGTTCCGGCCGTTTGTGCGGTTCCGCACAGAGCCGTCGATTTGGTTGTTGCGTCCGTCTCTCACGATAGCGAATATCGAACACGTAGTCCACTACCGCACAGGCTGTGCCGGATAACAAGGGAAAACAGCGGAGATGGCAGTTCGATGATCGAAGTTACGGATGTCAGCAAACACTACGGGGAAACGGCCGCGCTCAAGGGCGTGACGTTCAGCGCTCCGCCCGGCGCAGTGACGGGCTTCCTCGGCCCGAACGGCGCCGGCAAGACGACGGCCCTGCGGACCCTTCTGGGCCTCGCCCGGCCGGACACCGGAACGGCGTTGATCGATGGCAAGAGGTATGCCGACCTGCCGAATCCGCGACGGGTCGTTGGGGCGGTGATCGACTCGATGGGGTTTGAGCCGGGGCGATCCGGGCGGGATCACCTGCGAGTGGTTGCGCGCGCTGCCGGGATCGACCAGAAGCGAGTGGGTGAGGTGCTGGACTTCGTCGATCTGACGGGCGCGGCCGACCGCGCCGCCGGGGGCTACTCCCAGGGCATGCGGCAGCGCCTGGCGCTGGCGACGGCGCTGCTCGGCGATCCGCAGGTTCTGCTGCTCGACGAGCCGGCGAACGGTCTGGATCCCGCCGGTATGGCCTGGCTGCGCAACCTGCTCGGCGACTGGGCTGCGCAGGGCAGAACCGTCCTGTTCTCCAGCCACGTTCTAACCGAGGTGGAGTTTGTGGCGGACCGGATCGTGATCATCGATCGCGGCCGAGTCGTCCGCCAGGGAGCCGCTGCCGATCTGTACGGCGCCGAGCGAGCAGTAATCGTCCGGTCCGAAAACCGCGACGGTGTGGAACTGCTGGCCCGCGCCGAAGGCTGGACCGTGCGCCGCGACGGTTCGGACCGGTTCGTGATCCGCGGCGCCACCAACGCGGCCGTCGGCGCGGCTGTGGCTGCGGCCGGCATTGCCCTAACCGAACTGTCGAGCCAGACCTCCTCGCGCCAACTCGAGGATCTATTCCTCGATCTCACTACTGCGGAGGCGATCGCGTGAGAAACCTGTTCGCAGCGGAGGTGCTCAAACTCCGAACCACTCGGACGATGGGCTCTCTGCTTCTTGGAATGGTTGCCCTGACCGCGTTGGCGGTCACCGGGGCGGTTGTGCTTGCGGCCAATGCCAACCTGGACCTGCAATCCGAGCACGGCGTTCGGACGGTCCTGCATGTGAGCGCGAGTGGCGCTCTGTTCGTGCTCGTTCTGGGCGCGATGATCTCGGCCGGTGAATACCGCAGCCGCACGGCGACGGATTCGTTCTTGACAACCCCACGACGCTGGCGAGTCGTTGCCGTGAAGCTGGTGACGGCAGCAGGTGCGGGCGTCGTCTTCGGCGCGCTGGCGGCCGGCACCGCGCTGGCGGTGGCCGCTCACGTCTACGGCCTCAAGGGCTACTCGTTCCCGCTCAGTTCT
>DASVKT010000269.1:0-1826 GCA_036385235.1 Candidatus Limnocylindrales bacterium
AAGCCGCACCACTGTTACCCGCGAGGGCGGCGAGGCGGGTGACGAGTTGATCGTTCGCCTGGGCCCGTCGGAACGCCGTTCGCTCGACACAATCCTGGAGGCCTGGCTGCGCGAGAAGGCTCGGGCCGCCATCCATCGCGAGATTGAGCGTCATGCCGATGCGCTGGCCGTCGCCCCGTCAGCCGTGACGATCCGCGACGCTCGAACTCGCTGGGGCAGTTGCTCGCGGGCGAAGCGGCTCTCCTTCTCCTGGCGCCTCGTTCTGGCGCCGCCGGAGGCGCTCGAAACGGTGGTCATCCACGAGCTGGCCCACCTGCGAGTCTTCGGCCACAGCCCCAGCTTCTGGGCAATCGTTGCCAGCCGTCGGCCGGATCACCGGCTCTGGCGCCGCTGGCTGCGGGATCACGCCATTGAGTTGCACGGCGCGCTGGCGGCCGCCGAGTGGCCGAGGCGCGTCGGCGCAACGAAAGTGCGGCTGACTCTTGGCGGCGGCAGGCGCGCAGGGTTAGAGTGAGGCAGCGCCGATCGAACCCGGCCAAACGGCCGTCGACGGTCGACGCGAGCAGGCGAAGGAGCTCGAGATGCCGATCGTCACCATCTCCCGCGAGTTCGGCGCCGGCGGCTCAAGCGTTGCCGGGATCGTCGCCGCCGAGTTGAAGGCCGAAGTCGTCGACAAGATGTTGATTGACGATGTTGCCAAGCGCCTGTCGATGCAGCCGGGCGACGTGGAGGCTGAAGTGGAGCGGCCTCGCTCCATACTCGAGCGTCTCGTCAGATCCTTCTCCACGCTGGAACCGGGCCTGGGTACTGCCTGGTCGCCGCCCTATCCGGACCCGTTCTTCGATCCGCGCAAGGAGATCATCCACCTCACCGAGGAGATCATTCGCGAGGTGGCCGCCGGGGGCAACGTGGTCATCGTGGGCCGAGGCGCGGGCTTCGTCCTGGCGGACAAGCCGGGTGTCTTCCGTGTCTTCCTGCGAGCGCCCGAGCAGGTTCGGATCAAGACGCTGATGGGCCGGTATGGCATGACCGAGGCTGAGGCTCGCCGCAAGATGCACGAGACGGACTCGAACCGCGCCGCATACACCAAGCAGCTATACGGCCGCGACTGGTGTGATCCGGACGAGTACGACCTCGTGATAAACACGGGCCGTGTCAGCTACGAGACCGCTGCGCAGATGACGCTCTGCGGGGCCAAGGCAAGGGCGCTCGTCCCGGCGTAGGGCCGGGCGCGATCAGGGGCGTTGAGCGGGCGACCTAGCCGGCCTGACGAGCCGGGCTACCGGGCCGCCGTGTCTGTCGGGTAGTCCCAGACCGGACCGCTCTTGGGCGCGGCGGACCACTGATCCTGCGTCAGGTTGGACTTGGACAGCGATACCAGAGAGAAGCTGAAGACCAGGGCCAGGACCCAGATCACAACCACAAGATCGAAGTGTTCGCTCAGCGACGCACGCACTGCGACTTCCCTGGGACGCGGCTTCTCGCCGGCCCAACGACCGACGCTACCAGGAAGTGTCCGCGGCGCGAGCCTCCGCCGGCAGTGCCCGAAGGGCAAATACCGCGGGCCTCACGCATTTGAGTTGTCCACTCAAAATTAAGCGGGGAGTTAAACGCTGTGTGGAGTGGTAAAGGAAGCGGCCGCCCCGAAGGGCGGCCGCTCACTCAACTGCGTTGGACTGCGTTGGACCGGGCGAGTGCCCGGCGGTGGTCAGGCGACCGTCACCTTCTCCGGCTCGATGTCGAAGAGCCCCGGCACGGAGAGATACCGCTCGCCCGTGTCGTAGGTGAAGGCCAGGATCCTGGCCCCGTCCTTGATTTCCGGGAGT
>DASVKT010000270.1:0-2399 GCA_036385235.1 Candidatus Limnocylindrales bacterium
GATCGACATCGGAAAGACGAGGGCCAGGCCGGTAAGGTGCGATTGGCCGGCCAGGGCCGTACCGGCCGCGGCCACGATCCACCAGCGCGGCTGGCGGGAGCGCCAGGCCTGCCAGCCGCCGAAGCAGGCGATGGCAACGCCAGGCTCCACAAGGACCGGGTTCCATATGAACGTGGAGTTCTGGATCAAACTCGGGGAGACCGCCGCCAGTAGCGCTGCGGCAAGACCGGTCGCAGTTCCGCCCATGGATCTGGCCGTCCACCACACAAGCGGAACCACCAGGAGGCCAAAGAGGGCGATCCAGGCGAGCACGGCCGTGGGGCTGCCGTTGCTCACCCAGGAAATCGGGATCATGAGGTCGTAGAACCCGGCGCCGTGGTGAAAAGTTGGGCCGATGGTGAAGGCAGGGGAGCCGAACGTCGGCAGCTGGCGTGTCTGGACGGCATTCCAGATGGCGTCCATCTCAAAGCCCTGATCCATGTCCCATATGCCGCGAGCCGGCAGGTTTACGAATCGGTCGGCGGCCGCCAGTAGGAAGATCGGGATGACGCAGGCCCACTCACGGGCCGGGACCCCCAGCCGGCCGAATGTCGCGCCGAGCAGGCGTCTTGCGAACCCGGGGATTCCGGGCCGTCGCCCGATGCTGGAAGAGGCGCCCCCTGCCGTCATGATGCTCGCCTGTAGACGCTCAGAATTCGATAGGGCGCTCCTGCTGTGAACCGATCCACACGCGTCGAGGCGTCGCCCCAGCCGTTTGCCGTTAGCCATTGCGCATCTGCCATGTCGCACGACACCTTGAGCCAGTACGTGTCGCAGAGCAGGATCACGACCCTGGCATTCGCTGCGGACACGAGCGCGAAATCGTCTCGGGTCAGGGGGTAGAGATAGGCGTCGCTGCCCTTCTCGACGAAAAGGGGAACCAGCGCCGTGGGCGAGCCGGCGGCATCCTGCTCCACTCGTGTGGCGGCGGCCTGGGCCGCAGGCCAGCCCCCGTCAGGGGAAGTAAGTGGCGGCATGCGGCCCGCGTTCCAGACCACGAGTGCGGCCAGGGCGATCAGAGCAACCGCGCGGCGAGTGGTTGTGAGCCAGCGCTTGGGCAGTTCCCGCCACAGCCCTGCGGCGATAAGGCCCACGGCAATGAACACCAGCGGATCTACCACGACGTGGTATTGCTCGGTAGGGAGTTCCGCGGCCTGGACTTCCGAAACTGCGTGGAGCCCCAGGCCCAGAGCGACGATCAGGATCAAGAGCCAGCCGCCGATCAGCCGGACACCGAAGCGCTCTACTGCCGAAGTAGATGGCGCCGAAGCGGGAGCTGACGGGTCGGCCGCCGCCGCAGTACGCGCCGTCACCCCAAGCCGCCAGACCAGACCCATGATGATTGCCGTGGCCACCATTAAGGCGACCATCACCCCGCCGGTGCGATCGACCATCGGCCAGCGCGTCAGCGGCCAGGCCAGCAGCCGGATCATCGCGAAGATGAGCCGCAACACGGGACTGATGGTGGACGTGGAGTTGGGATCGCTGAAGTAGGCCACCATGCCCCGCGTTTCCGAGAAGTTGTTGCCCAGCTCATGGACGATGACCGGCAGATAAGTGGTCGTGAAGACCAGCGCGCCGATGAGTCCCCAGACAGCCGTTCGCCGCCTGTGACCGGTCGGCCCGCGGCGTAAGTCCACCAGGAAGGCTACGGCGAGAGGCAGGATGATCACCGCGGCCGCGATATGGGCTTGGACCGCGATCGCCGTTCCCACGGCCGCCACGCTCCACCATGCCGCCTTACCACTCCGAAGTGCCTGCCAGGCGCCGAGGAACGCGACTGCCGCGCCCGGCTGCACGAGAGTTGGATTCCAGATGAAGGTGGCATAACCGACCAGCGCGGCCGACGTCGCAGCGAGGAAGGCGGCAGTGAGGCCGGCGACGGGACCGGCGATGGATCTGGCTATCCACCAGGTGATCGGGATGACGATCAGGCTGAGGAGCGCGATTTCCGCCACGACCCACGTGGGGTCGCCGTTGCCCAGCCAGGCGGCCGGCAGCAACAGGTCGTAGTACAGCGCGCCGTGGTGGAAGGAGCTAGAGACACTTATCGCCTCCGGCCCGAAGGTAGGCAGACGGCCCGCGGCCAGAGCGGCCCGCAGGGCCAGCATCTCGGTCCCCTAGTCCGAGTCCCAACCACCGCGCACGGGCAGGTTGACCAGCCGCAGCGCCGCAGCGGCCACGAAGATCGCAATCAGCCCGGCGAACTCGCCCGCTGGCGCGCCGAGTCTCGTGGTGATGGAGCTTCCCAGCCGACGCCAGAAGAGGCTCATAGCCCTCCCTCTCCCTCTCCCTCGGGCCCCGAGAGCGCTGCCGGTCGAGGTGTCAGTGGTCGGCCTGCCGCAAGATCACCAAGCCGG
>DASVKT010000271.1:0-4121 GCA_036385235.1 Candidatus Limnocylindrales bacterium
GGGCGGGGCGGAGTGGCGGCGCAGGCCGCGCGGGACGGGGCGGAAGGCTAGGCCTGGCCTGACGCGACGAGCGCCGCCAGGGCGTCAGCGTAGTTGCGGTATCGCGGCCGACCTGCGCCCGGCTCGACAATACCCACCCACACTCTGGCGTCTCGGCGGCGCGATGTCGGGTCCAACAGGACGACCGCAGTCGATCTACCTGCAGCCGGCGGATTCCCCGACCACCAGGCCCCGAACACTTGCGGTCCATCGCGATCAAGGGACTCGAAGCTGGCCCGATGCTGTTTGATCGATCGCAGAATGTCGGATGACGGAAGCAAGGCCATCGCATGCGTCTCACTTCGCCATCGCTTGAGGCCGAGCCTCGCCGCCAGTTCGGCTCCCAAATAGGCCCGCTTGGAGCTAAACGCCCCGAAAGCGTCCTGGAGATTCGGAAGCGCAGTCTTGTTCTCGATGTGGAGCAGTGCGGCGGCTTCGATCGACCATGCCACGACGTCCCCGCGCCCGGCAAAGTGAAAGTGCTGGAACGGCTCGTCGAGTTGCACTTCGTAGCCCAGACCACGGAAGTGCGCGGCTTCCATTTCGCCCATGGCCGAATGAACGGGGTCTTGCGCTCTGGAGCCGCCGGACCGGCGATGTGGGTCCGCCAGCGCGAACTCAGGTTTCAGATGTAGAGCCCGGGCGAGGCGGACATATGTCTCCAGCGTGGCCGGCCGACCACACTCGACCCCGGCTACCGTCGTGAAACCCAGGGCGGAAGCCTCGGCGACCTGGCGCAGCGTCATATGCCTGCGTTCGCGCTCAGCCCGTGCCGCTTCGCCGAGTGCCGTTGCGAGCGCCCCGATCTCGCGCTCGACGGCCCGAGCATCAGGATCTAGCGTATGTTCGCGCCTTGCGTACAGCTTGCAGCCCTCCCCGATCCAACGCCCCGACTCCGGCGTCCAGCGGCGCGGAAAGGGCCCCGAAAGGATGGCGGGGCGCCCTTATCGGCTGCTTATCTGGCGATTGGGCACAGCTGGAGCCCCGCCTGGGCCGAGAAGCGGCGCCTGCTGGCCTCCCGAGCCTCCAGGGCCGCAGACCTGTACGCCACATGCGTACATGCGCAGGATCGGCACGCAGCCGCACTGGTTTCGTCAGGCCGGCGCCACGTCGCGAGGCCGGCGCCACGTCGCGAGGCCGGCGGGCGGCGCAGCGCCACTCCCCACTCCGGCGCCGCAACTCCCCCGCGCCCGCGCGCTCCCCCAGATTCAGAAGCGCCCGGCCTTTCGGCCGGGCGCTTCCACGATTTCGCGAAAGATCAGGCGGGCTTGGCCGCGTCCACGAGGGCGCGAGCCGCGTCCTTGTCCGTGTACCAGAGGGCGTTGATCTCCTTGTAGCCGACCCACTGTGCGGGAACCGAGTCGTCCGAGAAGATCGCGTTGACCGGGCACTCGGGCTCGCAGGCGCCGCAGTCGATGCACTCGTTCGGGTCGATGTAGAGGGTGCGGTCCGCGCCGTCATCGAAATGGATGCAATCGACGGGACAAACAGACACGCAGGCCTGGTCCTTGGTATCGACGCACGGCTCAGCGATCACATAGGCCATCGGGCTTCTCCTGGAGTCTGGGGATTGTTCTCAGCCTGGAGGCCAGCGGCACTCCGAACGCTCGGGCGGAGCGTACCACGCAAGGGGCAATCGGCGGGGGCGACCTTGCAAGGAGTGGTGCTACATGCTGGGTTCGTAGTTCGGATCGAGGTACTTCTCCGGATCCTCTTCGAATTCGAGCTTGCAACCGCGGCCACAGAAGTAGAAGGTCTCGCCTTCGTACTCGAAGTGCAGGTCGGAGGAGGTATCCACTTCCATCCCGCAGACCGGGTCTTTCACGTACGCCATGATGCTCCTTCGGCCGCCGGGCCCGTTCTTGCTTGATGAGCGTCACGAGATGCTGGGTCGAGTCTATGCCTGAAGCGGCTCACGTGCCGCTCGCCGTGCCGCCAGCCGGCACGAATCCGCGCGGGACAGAGCCGGGCCTCGCCGAAATCCCGCGCGCCAACCATTTGAGCAGCGTAGGATGCGCGACATGGACGCTGTGCTTGTCGAAAATGCCCGGGTGACGCTCGAGGCCGAGCGCCAGAGACTCATCATTGAGTTGTCAGAGGAAGTCGAGCATCCGCGCGTCTCACACGGCGCCCAGACGGCCGCCGCTTCCGAAGTCTCTGAAAGCCAACGTGGCCAGCAGCTGCGGGGCCGCGAAGAACTGCATCTGGTCGCGATCGAGGCGGCGCTGAAGCGGATCGAAGCCGGCTCGTTCGGCAACTGCCAGACGTGCGGCAAGCCTGTTGCCCCGGAACGGATCGAGGCTCTTCCCTGGGCCACGGACTGCGTGGAGTGCCACTCCAAGGCGCGCCGCTAGGGCTGTGCGTCACCGGGCGGCGGCCAGGCGCTTGGCCGGGAGTGGGCTCGGGCGTACATCACGAAACCCGGTCTTTCGACCGGGTTTCAGAAATCGGCATTGGTTGCGGGGGACGGATTCGAACCGCCGACCTTCGGGTTATGAGCCCGACGAGCTGCCGCTGCTCCACCCCGCCCGCGAAGTGTAGAGACGCGAGGGTGATCGGTCAAACGTGACGATCAGGTGTGGTGTCCGGGCCGGGTTCGGCTTCCTCAGTCACCCGTGACTGAACGGGCCATTGGGCGGGGCGGGTGATGAGCGGGTGGGCCGGAACGGGGGCGGGGCGGGTGATGAGCGGGTGGGCCGGCGGATCGGGGCCGGAACGGGGGCGGGTGATGAGCGGGTGGGCCGAAACGGGGGCGGGGCCGGGTGATGGGCGGACCCGGCCGGAACAGGGCCGGGTGATGGGCGGACCCGGCCGGATCGGGGCCGGTCGGGGGCGCGAAGCCTACCCCGCAACCCGCGCCCGCAGCGCCGCCCGCCACTCCTCCATCGCAATCGGCCACCACACGTCCAGAGCCCGGTCCGATCCATACCACTCCCCCGCCTGACCCGGGCTGTGCACGGTCTGGTCCAGCACAAGGCTGCGCGCCCCCTCCAGCCTGGCGGCCACAACCGGGACCAGGCCATCACCTTCAGTTCCCGCCACGGCCGCCCGGCCGATGACGGACCTGTACATCAGGTGGGCAACGCGCTGGCGGCCGTTTCCGCCAGGGTCACCGACAATGGCACGCGAAGCCACGCACACATACCCGATCTTCGGCGCGAAGAAGGCGCCCGGCACCGCATCCTCGGCAAGCGACGCCCCAACCTCGTTCATCCGCCTGCCGATCCCCTGCCCGGAAGCCAAACGATGCGGCGTGCCGAGCGTGACGATGGCTCCGACTCGAGCCGCGGCGCCAAAGCGTCGGCCGGCAACGAGCTCATGCGCCGTCAGCAACCTGGCCGTGACGCCACCCGCAGAGTGGCCGACCACCAGCACCGGAGCACCGCCGGACACCTCGGCGGAGAGCCGGCCGGCCTCCAGCAGCGCCCTGGCGGAACGGGTGCATATCGGCCCGATGCCGCGCACGCCGGCCAGGAGCCAATCGGGGGCCCAGACGTTCGCTACCATCACGCCGGCGGCCCCGCGGTCCCTGAGCCGCCGGACGAGCGAGCGGTACATGGGCGGGCCGGTCAGGAAGCCGCCGAGGATGAGCACGGTCGGCGAGAGCGAGTCGAGCGATTCGGACCGGTCTTGCCACGGCGCCCGAACCGGGACAACCGGCCTGGGTCCATCGAGCTCAGTCATCAGCGCATCCTCCGCTGCCGAATCGTACGACCTGGTGGCAACTGCCAGCCCCCTTTCAGAGTCGCCCCAGGCGAGGTAGGCCATGATGTGCGCTGCAGCGACAGATGGAGGCCAAATATGCGATCCGACGACGACACGACGCTGGGCGGTCCGGGGACAACACCCGACAACGCGGCGGCAGACGCAAACCCCGGTCAGCCCGCGGACGGCGGCGCCATGAACCAGATGGGCACCACGAACTCAACCAGCCCATTCGGCGCGCCCGCGACGCCTCCCGCTCCGCCGGTAGCTCCCTGGCAGCCTCAGCCGACGAGCGTCTGGACCTCCCCCGCCGGCCCCAGCCCATGGCAGCCCCAGCAGCCTCCGGCACCGCCCGCATGGCCGCCCGCATGGCCGCC
>DASVKT010000272.1:0-4480 GCA_036385235.1 Candidatus Limnocylindrales bacterium
GCCTGACTGGAGGAACTCGGCGCGGCGAGGTTTTCGCCCCACGACGACCCACAAAACCCTGCCGAGCAAAGCCGCGAGCGTGGAGTGGTGTCACGAAGGTAGTGGTCCAGCAAACTGTTATCGGCCAGGTACTTGGCATACGGGCGAGCCACCTTGGCCGAGATTTCCGGGTCCAGCACCAGAGCAGGCTGCGCCGGGAGGGTGTGATCTGTGTTCGAGCTACACGCACCCTCAGCAGTCACCCAGCCGCCGGTTCGAGTGCAGTTCATCAGATTCAGGATGTAGATCTCGTCCGCGTACCAGGGGGAAGACGCCTCGGGGCTGACCTCTGGGACCGCGATCGAGGAGAGGGCACTTGCCGCCGTAGTGGGCGCGTCGAAGCTTGCGACGGACGCGCCGGACTCAATTGATGAAACGCCCGACGCGGTCGGCGACGGGTCCGCGCCGGCCGAGTGACTCGGGCGCCACACACCGGACCCGAGCACGACGACCACGACCAGGCCAACCGCGAGCATCCCCGGCGTGAATCTCAGATTCAGTCGAGCGCGCGCACCCGACTTGCCGCGTAGTTCCAACGGCCGCAGCGCCGGCGACACGATCGCCGCGAACGGCGACGCCGGCGGTATGAACGAGTCCATACCGCGCAGGCTCGCTTTGATTTGCCGCCCGAGGGCGTCGTCCCCGGTCATGCGGCTGCCGTCTCGATCACTCATCGCTCCATGACCTCCGGCTTCTGGCGAAGCGTGGCCGAGCCACGCGACACCCTCGTCCTCACACTTCCCACTGAGATCCCCATCACGCTCGCCGCTTCGGCGTCGCTCAGATCGAACTGATACCGCAGGATCAGCGCCTCACGCTGGGCTTCAGGCAGGGCTCGGCACAGCTGCTCGAACCAGATCCAAACCTCAGAGCGGCGCATCGCTTCGTCGGAATCGGAGGGCTCCGAAACGCTCTCCAGCGACAGCCAGCCGATTAGTCGGTGGCGGCGTCGCCGATCGATGACGATCCGTCTCGCGATCACGAAGAGCCACGGCAACGCATCGCCTCTCGGCCCGTGGCCGTCGTCGCAAGCTTCGAGCGCGCGACGAAACGCCTCCGCGGCCACGTCCTCGGCATCTGCGCGGTGGCGCAACAGCAGCAACGCGTAGCGAAAGACATCCGGCCACGCCCGGTAGTAGATGCGCTGAAACTCCGCTCGGTCGAACTCCGTCTCCCGATCGAGCACCAGGCTTTGCTCCCTCAGCAACTGCATCGTCCTCCTCGAACCCGGGCCGAAATCCCCAGTGGCAAGACGGGAGAGTCGGCCTGTGGCGCCGTCATCGCGATGGCGCTCTCATCAGAGTCAACGAGTGAGCGACCCGAAGTATGTCAGCTGAATCACGGCGGGCCGCTTACGAGTCGGACGGGGCCGGCGCTTCGGCGTCGGCTCCCGCCCCGTTTCTCCAACATTTTGGCCCCATCACTGTTATGGAGAAACGCGAGGCCGCCGACGGGTGGAAACCGACGGCGACGGCGACGGCGACGGGTTCGCGCACGCTTGGCAGGCCCGCCCGTGAGCTCGTCGGAGCCGCGCAACGGGCGCGGCTGGCCCGGAAGCCGTCCGGTTCTTCTATAACAGTGACCCCATCACTAGATTGGAGGAAATGGGGCGTCGGTGGCTTAGGGACTCTGGGCGTCGGCCGCGTTGCCAACTCAGTCGGACTCGCCGCCGGCGTTCTCCTCTGCCCGCAACTCGGCCTTTGGCTCCGCCCGCAGCTCCGCCATGAGCTTGGACTCTTCCTTGGTCAGCACCCGGCCTTGGAGCAACTCCGGTCGGCGGGCGGCGGTGCGGCGCAACGCTTCCTTGAGCCGCCACTTGCGGACGGCTTCGTGGTGGCCGCTGGTCAGGATGGCGGGCACGGTGACGCCCTCGAACTCGGCCGGGCGGGTGTACTGCGGGTACTCGAGCAATCCGGCGGTGAACGACTCCTCGGCGATCGATTCGGAATCGATGGCGCCGGGCAGCAGCCGCAGGATCGTGTCGATGAATACGAGGGCCGGGATCTCGCCGCCCGACAGAACGTAGTCCCCTATCGACATCTCCAGATCGATCATCGAGCGGATCCGCTCATCCACGCCTTCGTAGCGCGGGCAAAGAATGATCAGATGAGTTCGCTCGGCCAGACCGTGGGCCCGAGCCTGTCCGAAGACTTCGCCGCCCGGGTCCGGCAGGATAACGATGCTATCCGGCCGGCGCAGAACGGCCAGGGCCGCGGCCACGACTTCCGGCCGCAGGACCATCCCCGCCCCCCCGCCGTAGGTGTAATCGTCGACGACCTTGTGCCGTCCCAGACCCCACTGACGCAGGTCGTGGACCCGGATAGTGGCCAGGCCACGCGTCTGTGCCCGGCCCGGAATGCTCTCAGCGAGCGGGCCGGCCAGCATGTTCGGGAAGAGAGTGAGGACGTCGATCTCGAGCGGCGGGCGCGCCGGGACGGCCTCGACCGAGTCGGCGGCCGGCACCGGAACCTCCGGGCTCGTCGAGCTCGACTCAGTCGGTGAAGCTTCCTCGGTCATCAGGCCTTGTCGACGTCGTCGGCCGGCTCGGCCGCGGGAGCGGCAGCTTCGGGCGCCTCGGCCGGCTCGGCCGCGGGAGCGGCGGCTTCGGGCGCGTCGGCACCTTCGGGCTCTTCGGGCGCGTCGGACGCCAACGCGTTCTCGGAGTCGTCCGGTTCCTCGCCAACGCCGCCGCCTCTCAGCCCCAGCGCCTCGCCATCGACCACGATTTCGCCGCGCGCCGGCGCAAAGATGCGCACCAACGACCGGACGAGCGGAATGTCCGTCTCGCCGCGCGACCCACGCACCACCATCACCTCCGCACTCCCGGCGCGGTAGATGTCCACGACCTTGCCGAGCGCGGTTCCATCCACATCCGACACTGCCGAGCCGATGATCTGGTGCCAGTAGTACTCGCCCTTCGCCAACTCCTCACCAGGAGCCACCGTCGTCTCGAGATAGACGTCTCGCAACGACTCGGCGCCATTCCGATCGTGGACTTCGGCGAAGCGCAGCCGCCAGCCGGGGCCGTCGGTGACGGCCTCGGCGATGGTCAACTTGGCTTCGCCGCCCTCTCGATACAGGACGCTGCCCACGGCAAAGCGATCCTCCGCTCGATCGGTCAGGGACTCGACTCGCACGGCGCCTTTCAGCCCGTGAAAGCCTCGCACCTGCCCGACCACGAGCCGCTCTCCGGCGCTCACGGCCGGAGGCTCAGGAGATTTCCAGCGAGACGGCCTCGCCTTCGCGCGCGGACATGACCTTCAGCAGAGTGCGGAGCGCCTTGGCGACGCTGCCGTTCCGCCCGATGACCTTGCCCATGTCTTCTTCCGCCACGTGAAGCTCCACGACCATTCCGTCGGGGCCGTTCGTGACTTCCACAACAACTGCGTCAGGGTCGTCGACCAGATTCTTAGCGACGTACTCGACCAGATC
Source organism: Candidatus Limnocylindrales bacterium (assembly GCA_036385235.1). GTDB lineage: Bacteria > Chloroflexota > Limnocylindria > Limnocylindrales > CSP1-4 > Fen-1039. Next base: position 3,472 of record DASVKT010000272.1, read on the forward strand.
CTTGGCTGCCATTGGCATCCTCTTGTGCTTCTTCTAGCTCCGCTTGCGATTCGCCGAGATGCGGCCTACTTGGCGGCCGGGGCGACCTTGGCGGGAGCAAACTCGCGAACGACCTTCGGGATGATGCCCGCGTTCTGGAGAAGCCGGGAGACCGTGTCCGACGGCTGAGCGCCCTGAGCAAGCCACTTCTTCACCTTCTCGGTGTCGACGGCGAACTCAACGGGTTCCTGGCGCGGGTTGTAGTGGCCAAGCGTCTCGATAGCACGGCTATCGCGAGCGCTGCGTCCATCCATGACAACGACGCGGTACGTGGGCTGCTTGGTTGCGCCGACGCGGGTGAGGCGAATTCGAACTGCCATGTGCGAGTCTGTTCCTCCTGGAACTAAAGGCGGCTTGTAGCTCGGCGCGCTATCTGGCCGAGATGACGATCCGCAGGATAACCGTATCTCCATCGATCACCGCGCCGGCAACGCCGCCGACGTGATCGAAGTAGGGCTTGTAGTCAGCCGTCCACCGCGCTGGTGAGAAGTACTGACCGATCTGATCCTCTACCGCGGGCAAGTTGACGTAGAACGACTGCTCGTTGCTTGACCCGGCTTGGGCCATCACGTTCGAGTAGTCCGCCTGCGACGCCAGCGAATTGGAGGACGTTGTATCGATGACTGCCTTGACGAACGCGTCCGTGTAACCGGCCACGATCAAGTTGTCCTTGGCAGCAACAGCGATCTGGATGGGAATTCCGCCGGTGACATCCGCCGGAATGTTGATGAGCGTGACGGTCACGCCCTTATAGAACTCGTCCTTGCTGGTCACGTGCATCGTTAGACTGGCCAGCGTGGCGAGGTTGGTAATGAGTGATTCCTTGACGGAGGCCGTGGCCGCGTCCGGCGCTTCCACGACGACGCCACCACCGAGGGTGGGGCCGTCCTTGGTCAACACCACTGCGCCGTCGCCGATCCAGTCAGTCCCGCCGATCTTGGACAGGATGTCCGCGACCTGCGCGATCTGG
>DASVKT010000273.1:0-7879 GCA_036385235.1 Candidatus Limnocylindrales bacterium
GCGCCCGGCGCCCGGCGCAAGCTATCCCCTACCAGGGGTTCGAGCCACCGGAATGTCGGTCGGGCGGCGGCTCGGTCAGCCACGCAACTCCGGCAGGCACTGCGACGTGCGTCTTCTCCCGGCTGACCAGCAATTGGTCCACTTCCTTAGGCGACTCCGCGACGCTGTACGCCCAGTAGGTAGCCGCGCTCACCGTAATAAAGCTCGAGGCCTGCGCATCGAGCGCCCTGATCATCTCCGACTCATAGCCCAAATGGATCTGCCCTTCGATTGTGAACGGCGAGACGAGCAGCACCGACTTGACCGGCTGCATGGAGGTCCACATCTCCGCCCCGGCATCCGCCGGCGCATTCCGATGGGCGAACAGCACGTCATTCAGCTGGACCCGCACCACGCCCGGCCCGGCAACCACTCGGCGCGACCCCAGCTCCATGACCCTGGCCTCGGAGAGGATCAGATGCTCCGTTCCGGCCTCGTTCAGGACGTCACTGAGGCGCCGCAACCTGGTATGGAACGTGCCCTCGATCACCAGGGACGGAGTCACCAGGGTGAGCTCAAGGGCAAGCGGTGGATTGAATGATCCAAACATGGCCACAGGATAGCGGCGCCGGCTCAGAAGCGGAATGAGCCAAGCGGATCAAGCCGGCTCGATCGTCCGAAATTCCGGCGCCTTCGCGGCGACCGTGACCAGATACTCGGCGCCGCATTGCAGTTCGCGATGCAGCCGCTCGACATTGGCGAGCGTGTCTATCTCCGTGGGGCTCTTGTCGATGCGCAGCCGAACGATGCGGGGGGACCGAAGGGCGTAGCCGGATTGATGCCGGTCCGAGCGCTCGATGACATCGAACGCAATCTCGACCACAACCACCGGGCTGACCTGCCGGAAACGCCCGAGCCGATGGATCGTGTGCGCCTCGAACCAACGCGTCATTTCGGCTATTTCGGCATCGGTCAGACCCGTGTAGGCCTTGCCGATCGCCACCAGCCGGTCCACCGACTCATCGCGCACGGCGAAGGTGTAGTCGGACAACACGCCGTGGCGCTTGCCATAGCCTTCCTCTACCCCGACCACGACGCAATCAAGCGTGGCCAGAGCCCGCTTCATCTTCAGCCAGCCGAGGCCGCGCCGGCCGGGCGAGTAGGAGCTGGTCGGATCCTTCACCATCAGGCCTTCGTTGCGCCGGGCCCGCGCCTCCGCGAAAGTGCGCTCCAACTCCTCGACCGAATCCGCACAAACTAGATGCGACAGCGCGAACCGGCCGCCGTCGGCCACGGTCGGCAGGCTCAGGGCTTCGAGTCGACGGCGCCTCTCGAACAGCGGCACGGCGAGCAACGACTCGACGGCGTGCAGCCGGGGGGCGATGGCCAGCAGATCGAAGGCGACGTAGGCAACCGGGACCTCGGCCTGGAGCTTGGCGCTCGGCTCCTTCCGGCCCAATCTCCCCTGCAGCGTCAGGAAGGGCAGCACGTGGCCATCCGCGAAGGCCAGGATCTCGCCGTCCAAGATTCCGTCCCAATCCAGCGTCCGGGCCGCCTCGGCGATCTCCGGGAACTGGCCGCTGATGTCGTGCATATCGCGGCTGTAGAGACGGACTTCAGATCCGCAGCGATGCAGCTGAGCGCGAATACCGTCGTACTTATCCTCTGCCCAAACCGACGGCCCAAGACGGGTCATTACATCGGCCGCGCTCTCGGCAGGCGTGGCGAGCATGAACTTGATCGGGTGGAGCAGGCAGAGACGAGCTTCGTCGAGCCGATCCTCCAGGGCCAGGACTGCGGCCTCACCGGTGTTCCCGGAGAGCATCATGGCCATGCCCACGGCGGCCTGCGGCCGCCCAAACGCTTCGGCGATGGCCGCCTCCAGAAGCCCCTCGCGCAGCCCGATGCGCAACTCGCCGGTCAGGATCTTGACCACGTACTTGGCCGTAAGCGGATCGCAGCGTTCAAGGAGAGCGGAGAAGACGGCGGCCTTGGCGGCCGGTCCGGCCGCAGCCTCCATCGCGGCAAAGGCATCCGCCACTTCAGTGAGGCTTGGCGAGAGGAATGGGTCCGGGATCTCCGGCCGCATGGAGAGGACATCGGCCACTGCCTGGCCCAGATCCGACGAGTGGTCATAAGCAGCGCCCAGCGCTCCAGCCGGCGTGCCCGCAATTCTGTTGACGACCGCGGCTATCGTGGCCCAACCCAGCCCAACCGAGCATGGATCGGCCTCCGGAAACGGACGGCCTCCCAGGAATATGGCAGCCGGACGTAACTCCGACCCCGGCAACGTGGCCAGATATCGGGCCAGCAGCGCTGTCTTCTCCGAAGTTCGAGTTGCGCCGGCGACACGATCCGCCAGCTCGCTCCAGCCAAGCATGGCAGGGATGGTATACCTTCCCTCCGTGAAGTCCGCTCGACGCACCTGGGGCGATCCGCACCGGCGAACCGGAGGAGGCAATGGCCGCTGCTCCTGAGCGCGAGTCCTGGCGGCCGGAAGCCATCCTGGGCCGGCAAATCGTCCTGCGCCGGCATCGCGCCGAAAACCTCAGGGCATTCTCACGCTGGTATTCGGACCCGGAAATCGCCCGCCTTACACGCTACCAGCAGGCTCCGTTGTCCAACGACGACATCCAGCGGTTCTTCTACACCAGGGTCATGGGCTCGGAGTTCCTGGCCATGGCGATCCACATGCGCGACACGGACAGGCTCATCGGAACGTGCGCGTTCAGCCAGCTGGACGGCGACAACGGCTCGACGCTATTCCATATCACCATCGGCGAGCACGACGCCTGGGGCAAGGGCTACGGCAGCGAGGCCACCGAACTGATGGTGGCGCACGCCTTCACGCGCCTTGCTCTCCATCGCGTCGCCCTGACGGTCTTCGAGTTCAACGAACGGGCGATCCGCGCATACGAGAAGAGCGGCTTCGTCGTGGAGGGTCGCGCCCGGCAGGCCATCTTCAGGAACGGCCGCTTCTGGGACGAGATTCACATGAGCATACTGCTCGACGAGTGGGAAGCGCGAAACCGAGCCCAGCGCTAGGGAATGACGGCGCGGGACCTAGCTCGCGGTCGCCGCGGCTGCAACGGCCATCTTGGCGCGGTACTTGTCGATGATCTGCTGCAGCGTGGAGCTGCTCAATTCCTTGAGGATGGCGTGTTCCGCCGCGTAGAAGACATCGTGAACGCCGCACTCGCCGTCCACGCCGCACGCGGTGCCACGCATGACGCAAACCTGGCGATGCGGATCGCCCTCCACGGCCTCGATTACGCGCAAGAGGGTGACGGACGCCGAGCCTTCGGTCAGCTGATAGCCGCCGGCCCGACCGGGATGGGCGAGAACGAGACCCGCGCGCGTCAGGTCACCCATGATCTGAGGCAGGAAGCGCGGCGGGATCTTCATCTCTTCCGCGATCTTGCGGCTGCTGAGCAATCCATCGCCGACCATAGTCAGGGCCAGCATGGCGCGGATTGCATAGTCGCTGCGCTTTGTAAGGTCTAGTCGCATAGTGAAACAATATCGCTTCTGCGAGAACGGCAACCGGGCCGTTGGTCCCGCCGGGAAGTGACGGGCGGCCAAAACTGCACCGATCTGGATACACATTACCGCGCGGCCGAAGCTACGTTGCGGTCGAAACGACAACCCAACTGGCTACGATGGTGCGATGAGCGAGAAGCAATCAAATCCGTGGCGCCGGAAGTCCCGCACGGTGGCCTATAGCAACCCCTGGATCGAGGTCCTGCACGACGAAGTCACCCGGCCGGACGGCGAGCCGGGGATCTACGGCGTGGTTCATTTCGTACACAGAGCGATCGGCGTGGTGCCGCTGGACGAAGCGACGGATCGCGTCCTGCTCGTCGGCCAATACCGCTACACGCTGGACCGCTACTCCTGGGAGATCCCCGAAGGCGGCGGCCGCTTTGACGAGGAGCCGGAGGAATCCGCCCGGCGCGAACTGGCCGAGGAGACGGGCTATCACGGCGGCACCTGGCGCGAACTGCGCCGCTGCGACGTCTCCAACTCGGTCACCGATGAAGTGGCGGTGCTGTTCGTGGCGACAGGCCTTGAGCCGGGTCCGGCCAACCCCGACGGCACGGAGAAGATCGACGTGCGCTGGGTAGCTTTTGATGAGGCGATGGCGATGATCGGGCGCGGCGAGATCAGGGACTCGTTGACAATCATCGCCTTGCAAGTGGTGGCGCTGGAAAGGGCGGGGCGGCGAACGCTGTAGCGAGCTTCGGCGCCGGGCGACGGGCGGCGGGCGACGGGCGACGGGCGACGGGCCCCGGGCGCCCTTCGCTCGGCCCGCCAGATGAACTCTTTGGATGGCCCAAACGGGGTCTCCGCCATCCGGCCGCGCCCGATGTATGATCCGCTAGCATGCAGTGTGCATAGGGATTATGCGTTCGCGGGAGTTCGCGGGAGTTCGCGGGAGTTCGTGGCAGTTGGCGGCAGATCGCGGCAATTTGGCGAGATTCGCCGGAGGCACGGAGATGGTCGAGTCCAGGGTGGGCGATCACGACCTGGCGGCACGCCCCGCGAGCGGCCCGGCAAGCAACGCCGCGACGAAATTCGCCGCCGGATTGCCGGTAGCCCCGCCGCCGGCAATCCGCGAGGAAACCCCGTTCGTCAATCTGCGCGACCCGGGCCGCCGCCTCGGTCCGAACGGCAAGCCGGCCGTCAGCCGCCGCGCCCCGATGTGGGCGGACGTCCCAGATGACCGCTGGAACGACTGGCGCTGGCAACTCTCCAACCGCGTCAACACCGTGGAGGAGATCGGGGCGCTCCTCAACCTCACCGACGACGAGCGCGCCGGCCTCTCCAGCCCGGACAAGTTCCGCGTCGACATCACGCCCTACTTCCTGAGCCTGATCGACCCGGACGATCCCAACGACCCGGTCCGCCGCCAGGTGATCCCCACCGACTGCGAGCACGAAGCCTTCACGGCGATGATGGAAGATTCGCTGGCCGAGGATCGCCACTCCCCGGTTCCAGGGCTCGTACATCGGTATCCGGACAGGGTCCTGATGCTGGTCACGACCCAGTGCGCGAGCTACTGCCGCTACTGCACCAGGTCTCGGATCGCCGGCGACGCCACTCAGAACTTCAACCGCCGCGACATCGAGGCCCAGTTGGACTACCTGCGCCGCACCCCGCAGGTCCGAGACGTTCTCCTGTCGGGCGGCGACGCCCTGACGCTCAACCCCAATCTCCTCTAGTCCATCCTTCGCGGCCTGCGTGAGATCCCCCACATAGAGATCGTCCGCATCGGCTCCCGAGTGCCGGTCTTCCTGCCCCAGCGCATCGACGACGAACTGTGCGAGATGCTGGCCAAGTACCACCCGCTCTGGATGAACCTGCACTTCAACCACCCCAACGAGATCACGCCCGAAGTCTCGCGAGCGGCCGACAAGCTGACGCGGGCCGGCATCCCGCTCGGCAACCAGTCGGTTCTGCTCGCCGGCATCAACGACTGCGTCCACATCATGCGAGCGCTCGTTCATCGGCTCGTAGAGAACCGGATCCGCCCGTACTACATCTACCAGTGCGACCTGGTTGAAGGCTCAGGCCATTTCGGGACGCCGGTCGGCAAGGGCATCGAAATCATGGAGGGCCCGCGCGGCCACACGTCCGGCTACGCCGTTCCTACGTACGTGGTGGATGCTCCCGGCGGCGGCGGCAAGATCCCGGTCATGCCCAACTACCTGATCAGCTACTCGGATCACAAGGTGATCCTGCGCAATTTCGAGGGCTACATCACCACCTACGAAGAGCCGGCCCAATACACACCGCACGACAAGTCGACTTGCCGTTGTTGCCAGAACCCGCGCCCGGAGCCGCGCCGGGGTGGCGTCGAAGGGCTGCTGGACGGCAACCAGATGTGGATCCAGCCATCCGGCTTCGAGACGGCGCACTTGCGCGGCCGAACCGAACCGCACCGGCTGCAGGACCCAGCCAAGTGGATCCCCTACGGCGTCGGCCCGATCGAAGGCAAAGCCGGCCAGCCGCTTGCCGAACTGGGGCCGGGGTCAAGCGCGGAGGCGGCGGCCGACGCGGCCGGCGATGCGGCCGATGCGCCCGACGACGCGGCCGATGCGCCCGACGACGCGGCCGATGCGCCCGACGACGCGGCCGATGCGCCCGACGACGCGGCCGGCGACGCGTCCCACGTGAAGATCGAGCCCAAGTTCGAATACCCCGCCGGCGAGGAGCCCCGCCCGCGCGAGGGCGAGGCCACGGGTTGGGCACACGGGGAGCTGCTGTAGGAGGTGAACGGTTCGGGGGTCCGGCCTGGCCCGACGGAGACGGACTGCTCCGCTATCTAGCCAGACTCTCCTCTGGAGGAAGTTAGGCGAGTCGAAGCGGGAATTCGGCTGCGATTTGCGCCTCACTTCGCCCCGCCCACGCACGACGCGGCAAGACGAAGGCTCCCAACCGACGATCCGGCCCGGGTTTCCTTGCCTAACTTTCGTGGCAGGGGAATTGGGCTAGATGCCAGGTGGGCTAGATGCCGGGTGGGCTAGATGCCGGGTGGGCTAGATGCCGGGTGGGCCACCGAATACCATCAGCCAATTGCTCCGGGAGGGAGCCCTGAGGGGGAGAAACCACGTTGATCGTCGGCACGTGGCCTGAAGAAGGGGGCGGTCCAATCTTCATAGGCGGATACCACGACCGCTCGTACGAGGATCTGATTGCAGCCTACTACGAAGACGCCCTTCTGCTCCTGCGGCAGGGCTACGAGCCGGTCGGCCAACACTACATCGAGGGCCAGACAAGCTGGACCCGGGTGGTCCTAGCCACCCTGCTGATCCCGCTCATGATCGGGGTCCTGATGTGGGGGCTCTTGCTCCTTGAGCGCCCCGTCGGAACCCTGACCGTCACCTACGTCCGCAGGGCCGCGGCGAAGTAGCTGGGCAGCCGGTCGCCTCGACTCCGCCGTCACTTCGGTCCTATCCGGCAAACGGAACAGGGCCCTCATCCGCACGGAGAGGTAGCCATCGTGCGCGCGGCTGATGCAACCGCTGCCGCTGCGGCGTACCTTGCGGACATGCAACACGCCACGATGACCCACGAGCGGGCCCGCGGCCACTTCCACTGGAACCAGGACTACGCCGACGTTGCCCTGGGCCTGGCGATCACGCTCTTCGGTCTGTTCTCGGCCTACCGAGACCATGTCCAGCTGGATTTCCTCAGTGTTCCTCTGCTGATCTTCCAGACGCTGCCGGTCATCTGGCGCCGCAAGAACCCGATGCGGGTCCTCTACGTCACCGGTTCGGCGATCACCATCTACAGCCTGCTGGGCTATAGCGACTCAACCGCCGGTATCGGCATCTTCATCGCCTTCTACACGGTGGCTGCCAACATGCCACGGCGAAGGGCTACCATCGCCGCCGCCATCACTGCCGTTGGCATCTTCATCAGCTTCGCATCGTACGCAGCCTTCAACTCGATGTCGGGCTGGACGTCGAGCATGACGTCCACGTACTTTTCCTACGGTCTGGCCTGGCTGATAGGAGACAACCTGCGCGTCCGGCGGGCGTACACCCAGGAGCTCGAGAATCGCGCCACCGAACTGGAGCACGAGAAGGAAGAGAAGGCTGCCCAGGCGGTCACGGAAGAGCGGGCTCGGATCGCTCGCGAACTTCATGACGTCGTTGCCCATTACGTCAGCGTCATGGTCGTCCAGGCGGCCGGCGCCCGGCGTGTACTGGACAAGGATCCCGAGGCGGCCAAGGGTGCCCTCGCCTCGGTCGAAACGGCGGGGCGAACTGCCCTGACCGAAATGCGCCGAATGCTCGAGGTCTTGCGCACGGACGACTCCGGAATGGGCCCTCAACCTGGCCTCGGCGAGATCGACCGCCTGATCGAAAACGTCCGAGAGGCCGGCATGCCCGTA
>DASVKT010000274.1:0-7984 GCA_036385235.1 Candidatus Limnocylindrales bacterium
ACCGCGTACTCGCGGAAGTCCGGCATGATCAGTTGGCGAAGCAGCAGACCGCCGTTGGCGTGGGGATTGGCGCCCATTCGGCGCTCGCCGACCGGCGCCAGGGCTGCCAGTTCCGGCTTGAACTTGCCCTTCTCGTCGAATAGCTCTTCCGGCTTGTAGCTGCGAAGCCACTCTTCCAGCTGGGCGCGATGAGTCGGGTTGGTGCGGGTCTCTGTGAGAGGGACCTGATGCGAGCGCCAGGTGCCCTCGACCTGCTTGCCGTCCACGATCTTGGGGCCGGTCCAGCCCTTGGGGGTGCGCAGGACGATCATGGGCCAGCGCGGGCGCCCCGTTCTCTTGCCCGAACGGGCGTCGGCCTGGATCTCGCGTATCGAGTCGAGGACAGTGTCGAGAGTGGCGGCCAGCTGCTGGTGAACCACGGCCGGATCGTCGCCGGTCACGAAGTAGGGCTCGTACCCATAGCCGATCATCAGGTCGCGCAGCTCGATCTCGGGGATTCGGGCCAGCACCGTTGGGTTGGCGATCTTGTAGCCGTTGAGGTGCAGGATCGGCAGGACCGCGCCGTCGCCGATCGGATCGAGGAACTTGTTGGAGTGCCAGCTTGTCGCCAGCGGGCCCGTCTCGGCCTCGCCGTCGCCGACGATGCAGCAGACCAGCAGATCCGGATTGTCGAACGCGGCGCCATAGGCGTGCGAGAGCGAGTAGCCGAGCTCGCCGCCCTCGTGGATTGAGCCTGGAGTTTCCGGGGCGACGTGGCTGGGGATGCCGCCCGGGAACGAGAACTGGCGGAAGAGTTTGCGGATGCCCTCCTCGTCCTCGGTGATGCTCGGGTAGACGTCGCTGTAGCTGCCTTCGAGATAGGTGTTGGCGACCAGGCCGGGGCCGCCGTGCCCGGGCCCGATGATGTAGATGGCGTTGAGGTCGCGGGCTTTGATCTCGCGGTTCATGTGGGCGTAGATCAGGTTGAGACCCGGCGTGGTGCCCCAGTGGCCCAGCAGCCGCGGCTTGACGTCGCCCGCTTCGAGCGGCCGCCGCATCAACGCGTTGTCCAGCAAGTAGATCTGGCCGACGCTGAGGTAGTTGGCCGCCCGCCAGTAAGCGTGGATCAGCCGAAGCTCTTCGGCACTGAGCGGTCCCTGCACCGCGGTGTCAGCCATTGCGCTCTCTCCTTCGACTTGGTGTCTGCCATCCGGGCTCGGCGGGACGGGCCGGTCTTGCTGCTGCGTAGACCCCATCTTGAATGACTCTGGGTTCTGTGTCAGGACCGGGTTGGCGGGCAGGCTGGTGCGGCGCGCCGACGCTGCCGGAAGAGCTCCGGGCGCCGCCGGCGAAGCCGCCGCCCAACCGGCTGTTTCCAGCTCTACCGATCACTTCACGATCGCTTGAGGCTCTTCCCGGGGATTTTGACTGTGTATGCTTTGCCTACCCGAAAGCGTTGGGCCGCAGTCGGATGAGCGGGGACGTTTGAGTTCAAGAACTCGGCCAAGTCCGTCGCTCAATTGGCAGTGCTTCGGGTCGAGCTGCAAGCCATTCGGCTCCGGTGTGGCTATAGGGAGGAAGTACATTGGTAGTGAACGGCAGGTCTTGCGTCCTTTATCCCATCTCGACGACAGGCGCCGCGGTCATGCCTGTTAAGTTCGACTTCGGTCCGATCGGGCAGGAGTACATGACCAGCCTCGTCACCGAACTCGGTAAGGTCGGAATAGCCGCTCAGATGCCGGCACTCGGAGTGCCGGATCAGGGCCTCGTCATCACCTCGCAGGTAGTGCGCGCAGATCCGGGCAACCGCTTTATGCGGTACATGTTCACGTGGTTCGCCGGCGCCGCCGTCTTCGAGGTCGAGGGAGCGCTCGGTCAAGGCACGACGCAGTTTGGGTCGTTCCGCGCCAAGGTGTCCAAGAAGGGCGGCTTCTCCGCCTTTGGCGGCGATTCCAGGAAGCTCCTGACCGCCGGCGCCAAGCAAGCCGGCAAAGATTCCGCTAAGCAGATCATTTCCGCCCTCGCGGGTCGATAAGGAGCATCGGCAAGATGGAGGTCCCGTCTACCAGCAATCCGGCTCTGAGCCCGCAGCCGGGCGACGGGCCTCCAGCCTCTCCACCGTCCGCCTACGCTCCCCCGGCTTTTCAGCCCGGTCCTGCGCCTCAGGCTTACTCACCCGGCTACGGAGTTCCGGCTCCACGGCCCGCTTTCTACGCCGCGCCCCTCGTTCGCTCGCCGATGCAGTGGCGGGCGCACGTGCGGGCACGGTTTGAGGCGGGCATGTTGCCTGCCCAGCTGTTCACCGAGATGGCGGCCTCGGGGATGGATCAGCGGACCGCCTTCGGTATCGTCGGCGAGGTGACGCGAGCCATGCGCATGCGATCGATCAAGGTGATCGCGGGCGGCGGAATCATGGCGTTTATCGGCCTTGCCGTGACATTCGCATCCATGGCCGCGGCCGATTCTGCCGGCGGCGGAATGTATGTCTACTGGTGGGGGCCGGTGATCTTCGGGTCTCTGACCGCCGTCTACGGCCTCTATCTTTTCGCCCGGATCCCGCGCCTGCCGTTCTGAGTTATCCGGCGGATGGCAATTGGCGGCGCGCTATGAAGGCCTCTGGATAAGCCTCCGGGCCCTCGACCTCTTCGAATACCCGGAAGCCGGCCTTCTTGTAGCACGGGAGTGCAGCCGGCGAATCGAAGTCGCAGGTGTGCAGCCAGAGCCGTTTCGTCGGCGGCGTATTCCGGCCCGCTGTGGCCGACATCCAGACATGGTGAATCGCCCAGCGCAGTAGGAACCCTCTGAGGCCACGGCCGATGAACTCGGGCGTCAGGCCGAAGTAGACGATCTCCACCTCGCCGGGGACGCGGCGGTCGAGCTCGATGAAGCCGGCAACCCTGGCGCCGGCGGCCAAGCCGATCGTGCTCGCCGCGCCGACGACGAGCCGCCAGATCTCGATCCGATCATCGTCGAGTATCTCGGCCAGCTCCGCGTCGGCCACCAGCAGTCGACCGGTCCAGCCCCACTCGCCGCCGACCGCCAGGAAGAGGGCGCGGTACTCATCGAGCGGCGGCCGGATCATGCGTTCGACCCGGCGCGTGGGCGGCGCTACGGACGCGATCGGAACCGCGTTCTTCAGCATCTCCAGATGGATCGTACGGACGGTGACGAACGCGTGGCCGGGAGGAATGGCGTCGGTCATTCGGGAAGCCTATCGAGCCGCGGCTGCCGGTCCCGTCGGTTGATCGTCGGTTGAGTGCAGGTTGAGGCTCGGCGGGCACGATGTTCAAGACGACCCTAGACCGCCGACCCCGGCGGTGATATCGTCAGTAGTATCAGAGAGCCTGTGGCGAGACCGGATTGGCGCGAGCAGCGAGATCGAGTTGAGCGAAACAAGAGAGACGCGACGTTCGAAGATTTGGGGAGATTGCTCGAGGCCGCCGGATTCGTCATGGGGCCGCGGACGTCCGGCAGCCATAGGGCATTTCGCAAGCCAGGTTGTTCGATCAGCCCCACTCTGGCGGAACGTCGTGGGCCGTTGCCGATCGGCTACGTGATGATGGTTCTTCGAGCCGTGGAAGAGTGCGCAGATGAGTGAGTCGCCAACGCGCGGGTATGCGATCGATCTCCGGCAAGAGGAAGATGGGACGTGGACGGCGTGGGTGCCGGACCTGCCCGGTGCGGTCGCCGCAGCCACGGGACCGGCGGCGGCAATCGCTGAGATCGGCGATGCGGTGGACGCGTGGATTGCGGCTGCTCGGGCTCAAGGGTCAGCCGTCCCGCCGCCGACTCCCGCCGAAGGTCAGTTCAGCGGGCGGTTCGTCGTGCGCGTTCCGCGCAGCCTTCATCGCGCGGCGACGCAGAGGGCGGCTCGTGAAGGCGTGAGCCTGAACACCTACTGCGTGACGGCCCTGACTCAGGCTGTGACGACGGGGCTGGCGGGTGAAGCGCGCCCTGGGGTCCCTGAGCCGGATCGGGCCAGAGGGCCGCGAGCGGTTCCTAGACCTGGAAGCGATCCCCCTCGGTGACCAGCTGCACCCGGCCGGTGAAGGCGGCCTGGGCGGCTGCGAGGTTCTCGTCGCGGGAGTGGCCCGCCAGCACGTGCGTGATTAGCAGCCGCGAGGCGCCGCCGGTGGTTGCGATTCGGCCGGCATCACCGGAAGTGATGTGCTGCGCGCCCGCGGCAATTGGCCCCGCGCCGAAGGACGCTTCGGAGAGCAGCGTGTCGCCCGGGCGGATTAGCGCGAGGAGGTCTTCCGCGCGGCTACAGTCGCCGGAGTAGACCAGGCCGGCCGCGGCGCCCGGCGCAGACCCGCCGTCCGGCCCCGAGCCCGGCCCCAAGCCCGACCCCAAGCCCGACCCGTTCGGCACCGCCGAAACCCGGAACGCATAGCTCTCGCTGGTGTGTGCAACGCGTCGGGCCTCCACCTCGAAGGGTCCGAAGCGCTGCACTCCTTCCGACAACTCGTCGATATCAAGTGATGCGGTCGCGAAGTCCGGATTGCCGTTCAGCGCGTCCAGACGGTTGGCCAGGCCGGCCGGTCCCATGACCGTCGCCCGGCGCGGCGGATCGAATTCCCACTTCAGGTAATGCCGGAGCGGCACCAGATCCACGAAGTGGTCCGGATGAAGATGGCTGACCAGGATTGCTCCCAGAGAGCTCGGCTCCACTTCCGAAGCCAGGTTGGAGAAGGCGCCGTGGCCCAGATCCAGCAGCAGCGCGTCCGAGCCCGACCGGAGCAGGTACGACGAACCGGCCGCGCCGCGGCGACTGGTATACGCGGGACCGGCACCGATGACGATCAGTTCCATGCGGCTAGGTTACGCGCGCCGGAGCGCATGGCGGTGTCGGCTGGCCGTCAGTTGCGCGCGGATTTGCGGCCTGAGAGCGCCGCGGCCTCGCGCCCGCCACGCCGCCCGCCCCTCCGCCCGCCTCGCCGCCAGCCCCTTCGCCCGCCTCTCCGCCCGCCACGCCGCCCGGTTTCTGCCTAATGTCAGCCATGCGAACACGAAACGGGAACTCGGGCCGCGCCTGGAGCCCGTCTCCACCCAATGACAACTGGGGATTGCATCCTGCGGGGAATCGGCCGCCGGATGAGGATTTGGGTGCCGAATATGGCCCGAATCGGCCGAAACGACCGGCCGGTTCTCGCACTCTGTTCGTGGGGCTGTCGTTAGGCAGAAACTCGCCCCGCCCCGCCCTCGCCCTCGCTCCCGCCCTCGCCCCCGCTCCCGCCGCTCGCCGCTCGCCACTCCTACCGCCGCAGGAACCGCTCCGGCAGCTTCAGGTCGCCGCGATCCACCGCCCGCTCCAGCGAGAGCCGGTCGAAGCCGGCCGCAGCCACGATTTCGGCCGCCTCCTCCAGGCCAAAGGCGAAGGATTCGGGCAGATGCGCGTCCGAACCGACGGTCACGCGCTCGCCGCCCAGTTCGCGGAACCTGGCCACGACCCACGGCCCCGGGTACGTCTCCTTCTCTGGGTATCGCAGCCCGGACGAGTTCACTTCCAGCGCGGTGCCGCTCTCCACGAGGGCCACCAGCAGCGGCTCATAGGAACCGGGAATGGTTGCGAAGTCCGCCGGCGAGAACCACGGCTGCAGCCAGCGCTTGCACTGGTCCAGGTGGCCGATCGTGTCGAACATGCCGCTGCGCGCGGCGGCCTCGACTTCCGCGAAGTACGGCGCCACCGCCTCCGCGATCGTCTTGCCGGACACGAACGTCTCGATCCGATCCCGCGCGTACGGCGAGTCGGACACGGCATGGACGGACCCGATCGAGTAATCGAACGAGTGCGTGCGCAGGTACTCGCCGATCTCTTCCTCGTACCGGATCTCGTACGTCAGCTCGACTCCGTGGCGGATGGCGACCTTGCCGGCCCACCGTTCGGCGGTTTCGTGGATCACCTTCCGGCGGACGTCGTAGTCGAAGTAGCGGTAACCGGGCGAGTCCGGCATGAAGTCCACGTGGTCCGTGATCGCGATCTCGCGGACGCCGAGCTGCGCCGCCTGCGCGGCATACAGCTCCAACAGCACGTTTGAGTCGTGCGAGAAGGCCGTGTGCATATGGGTGTCGATCGGGAAGTCGCGAGCCTGGCGCGGGGTGGTGGTGGTCACGGAGCTATGTTGCCGGACTTGGGCTTCGGGCGTCGGTTGAAGACGCCGGCGCAATGGCTTTCGCGACTTACCTTCGCGCCAATCGAGCGGCCGGCTACCGACTATGATCGTGGCGCCCTTCGCGAGCTGGCTTCTCGACCGCCACGGTTACGGCTGAGCGGGGTTGCAGGAGAGAGAATGCGCACCCTCATTTGCGGCTCGTTTGCCTACGACAGCATCATGGTCTTCCCGGATCGCTTCAAGAACCACATCCTCCCGGACAAGGTCCATATGCTCAATGTGTCCTTCATGGTCCCGGAGATGCGTCGCGAGTTCGGTGGCTGCGCCGGCAACATCGCCTACGGCTTGAAGCTGCTGGGTGGAGAGCCCGTCGCCATGGGCACGGTCGGCCAGGACTTTGCACCCTACGCCGCGTGGATGGACAAGTGCGGCGTCGATCGCAGCTACGTGACCACGGCTGAGGGCACATTCACAGCCCAGGCCTTCATCGTCACGGACCTGGACGACAACCAGATCAACGCCTTTCATCCGGGCGCGATGGCCTTCTCCCATCGGAACAAGGTGAATGGCGTCGCGGACGTGGGCCTCGGCATCGTTTCGCCGGATGGTCGGGATGGGATGATCGAGCACGCGGAGCAGTTCCGGGCCGCCGGCATCCCGTTCATCTTCGACCCCGGCCAGGGCTTGCCGATGTTCGACGCCGATCTGCTGCGCAAGCTCATTGGCCAGGCGACCTGGCTCGCCGCGAACGACTACGAGTGGGAGATGATCGCCGAGCGCACGGGCATGACCGTGGACGACGCCCTGGCTCAGCTCCAGGCCGTGATCGTCACTCGGGGCAACGAGGGTTCCACGATCCACACTCGCGACGGGCAGATCGACATCCCCGTCGTGGCGGTCGCAGTGGCGAAGGATCCCACGGGCTGCGGCGACGCCTTCCGGGCCGGACTCCTCTACGGCCTGGCCAACAAACTCGATTGGGAGACGACCGGCCGCATCGCCTCGCTTATGGGCGCAATCAAGATCGCTCACGACGGAACTCAAAACCATAGTTTCACCATGGAGCAGTTCCACAGCCGCTACCGCGATGAATTCGGAACCGACTTTCAGGAAGGGCAGGCATGAGCAGCATGAGCAACATGAGCAAGAACAGCGGCAAGGCCCGCGCATCGAAGAAGGCCTGGTTCGCCGTCAAATCCCTCTACCGATCCGAGATCGTGGGTGAGCCGCGAGTGGTCGACGGGGATTACGACCCGGACGGAACGCTCGTCGAGGAGCGCGTGATCCTGGTCCGAGCCGCCTCGCATCAGAAGGCCCTTCAGAAGGCCGAGATCGAAGCTGAGCGCTATCCCGGCCAGCACGTCAACCCCTACGGCCAGCTGGTCGTCTGGCGAAGGGCGGAGTTCCTCGACTCCTTCCAGCTGTTCGACAAGCCGGCAGACGGCCGCGAAGTTTGGTCGATGATGACCGTCGTCTCGTCGGCAACGACGGATGAGGATCTGGCCGTCCAGCGCTTTGGCCCCGTCGAGTCGAAGAAGTCGCTGCGTCGCCGCAAGAAGTTCCTCAACCGCGAGTTCTCGGGGGACGTGGAGGGCTAGCCGTCCGATGCCGCTGAACCCGGCCCGAACCCGGCCCGAACGCCGCACGGCCAGCACCAGAGGGGAGGACCTGTGAAGAAGCAAGCCCTAGTCGTTGCCCTGCTCGTCGTGTCCACCGGCGCGGCCGTGCTGGGTTGCCAGTCTTCCGCGCCGAAGACGGACCACGTCCTCTTCCAGTACTCGTCGCTGACCACGCTCATGGCCGGCGTTTACGACGGCGACATGACCTTCGGTGAGCTGAAGCAGCACGGCGATCTGGGCCTGGGGACCTTCAACACGCTCGACGGCGAGATG
>DASVKT010000275.1:0-20083 GCA_036385235.1 Candidatus Limnocylindrales bacterium
TTGACCATCCGGTAGTAGGCCATGTAGTCCGCCACGCGGTGCCGCTCGACCGTTCTGGAGCTACCGCCCAGGGCCACATGCATCCATTCCGGCTGCAGGCCCTGGATCACCGTGAGTTGCTCCACGTATGAGCAGATCTGCCGATACCATTTCCGAACCAGAAGCCGCGCCGGCCGGCACCGCCGAACCCCAGACCCAAAACCCCGTGCCACCTTCCAGCTAGCCTTGCGGTGCGCCTGGCCAACACTAGATAGGGGAATCCCCTAATCCTGGGCACCTACCAACCGACTGCTCCGATATGGATGCCATCGGCTCGATCAACTCGACTGCCACGCAAGCGGCGCAGGCAGTTCAGGCCGGCCAGGCGACCCCCGCGACCGGTTCCACCAAGACCCAAGCCACCCCATCGGGCCTGCCACCCGCAAATCTGGCCGCTACTGCTTCCGCGAACTCGATGAACGCTGCGCTCGTCGCAAGCCAGTGGGGCCTCGATCCATCGACCATGGCCGGCGTATACGGCGGGGCCGGCGAAAACGGCGGCCTCTTTGCCGGCGACACGCTCCTGCCTCTCCTGACCACGATCTCGCACGCCAACGCCGAGCAGGCCCTGACCCTGATCGGGGTCCAGTTGCCCAAGCCGAGCGCAACCGTCGCGGCGGCCGCAGCCGCGCCATCAAGCAGCTCAGCGGCCGCGACCTCGACGAAAGGCCAGGCCGCTCTCAACGAAGCCGTCGCGCAGAGCTCCAGTGCGCCGATGATGGTCGATCCGCTCTGGGGCCGCTCCGCCTGATCGCCACGCAATAGAGCGTTTCCGGCGCGCTCGCCGAACGTGTGGCACGCTCTGCCCCGTGACCACTGAGACCACGCCCAAGCCTTCCTACCGGGCTCTGTTGGCCGTTCCGTCGCTCGGCCGAGTTCTGCTTGCCATGCAGATCGCCAGGATCGCCCAATCGATGGTGAGCATCGTGGTGATCCTCTTCGCCCTGCAGCGCTACAACTCGCCGCAACTCGCCGGAGCGGTGGCCTTCGCCAGCATCGCCCCAGGAATGATCGTCAGCCCTATTGCGGGAGCCTTGCTGGACCGCCACGGCCGAGTCCGCCTGATCATCCTGGACTACATCGTGGCGGCGGCTTCTTTGTTCCTGGTGGCCGGGCTTTCGCTGGCCGGTGAGCTGCCGGCGGCGCTGCTGGTCGCGATCGCCATGGTTGCCTCAATCACGGGGCCCCTCAGCAGCAGCGGCCTGCGCAGCCTCTTCCCACTCCTGGTCCCCGAGTCCTTGTGGGAACGGGTGAACGCCGTCGACTCGAATGGCTGGGTGCTTGCCACCGTCGTGGGCGCACCGTTTGGGGCCGTGTTTGCCCAGATCCTGGGATTCGAGACCGCCCTGGCGATCATCGCCGTGGCCTACCTGGTTGCCGCCGTGGTCATCTTCGGCTCGCCAGATCCCAGGACGGCCGTGACCTCAACCGGCAACCTGTTCCGCGACGCCTGGCTGGGCCTCGTCTACACCTGGCAGAACCGCACGCTGCGTGGCCTTGCGATCTCGCTCTCCACCATGAACCTGGCCGGCGGGGTCATCCAGATCGTCTTGCCGCTGCTCGTGCTGAGGCGGCTGGGCATGGGCCAAGAAGTCGTCGGGTACATGTTTGGGTTGAGCGGCGCCTTCGGCGTCGTCTCCGCGTTCGCCTGCGGCCGGCTCAAGACCGAAGGCCACGAGAAGCGACTGATCCTGTGGCCTGCCGCCTGCTTCATCGGCACCACTGCGATCTTGCTCTGGCCGGCCGGTCTGCTGCCGATCGCCCTATGCATGGCCGTCTCCGGCCTGGTCAACGGGCCGCTGGACATCGCCATGTTCACGCTCCGGCAACGCCGTACGGACGCCGCCTGGATGGGCCGGGCTTTCACCGTCTCCATGAACCTCAACTTCTCGGGGTTCCCGATCGGCGCAGCGCTGGCCGGAATGCTCGTAGCCGTCTCCATCGAGGCCGCGATTGTGTTTGGAGTGGCGGCGAACGTGGCCGCCGTGATCCTGGGCTGGCTGATGATCCCGTCGGGCGACGAAACGCCGGCCGCCTGAACCGGGCAAGGAAAGAGGCCGAGCACTTCGCCCGGCCCCTTTCGCGAGTGACTGGTTGAGAGCCCGCTCCTACGCGGTCGGCTCCGCTGACTGAGGCGCCGACGGCGTCTCGTCGTCCGCCCCGAACTTCGTGAAGGCTGAGACCCGGACCTTCGCGTCCTCCACGAGTGAGTACACGACCGGGATCACGATGAGCGTCAGGAAGGTGGAGGTGAAGAGACCGCCGATCACGACCGTGGCCAGTTCGGAGGCGATGATCTCGCCTTCGGACAGGCCCAGGGCAAGCGGCATCAGGGCAAGAATAGTCGCGATGGCCGTCATGAGGATGGGCCGAACTCTCGTCCGTCCGCCCTGCATCAGGGCCTCCTGCATCGGCATGCCCTTGTGCCTGTGTTGCTCGACCAGGTCCAGCAACACGATGGCGTTGGTCACCACGATTCCGATGAGCATCAGGAAGCCGATCAAGGCACTGACGCCGATTGGCCTGTGGGTCAGGAAGAGCGCCGGGAACGCCCCGATCGTGGCCAGCGGCAAGCTGAACATGATCACGAGGGGATCCACGAGCGAGTTGAAGACCAGGACCATGACGATGTAGACGAGCAGGATCGCGACGGCCATCGAGACGAAGAGACCGCCGAAGGCCTCGTTCATCTGAGAGGTGACGCCGCCGAGCGTGGCGGTGACGCCGGTCAGCTTGCCTTCGGCCTGGAGCTTGTCGATCGCCTTCTGGATCTTCATCGAGACCGCGCCGGTGTCCTTGCTCGCCGGATCGGCCGAAACCGTCGCTGCGGGCGCCTGGTCGACACGGCTGACACGAGCCTGGTTTGCGGTCTTGGTGATCGTCGCGATCGTGTTGAGCGGCTTCTTGCCGGCACCGACCGGCATCATGCCCAGGGAGTCCGGAGTCAGGTTCGCGGCCACCTGCAGATAGACGTCGGTGGGCGCGCCACCGAGAGCCACAACTCCTGCCTTGGTCCCGACCAGGGCGTTGTGAACCTCAGTCTGGACACCGTAGGTGCTGGTGCCATCCATGATGGCCTCGTTCGGGTCGACGTTGATGTCGTACTGATCGGCCGGCGTGGCCACGTCACTCTTGACGTTGATCAAGTCGTTCGGCATCGCCTTGAGCTCGGCCATCACCGCGTTAGTGGCATTGGTGACGTCCGCCATTAGCGGGCCGCTGATGACGACGCTGATCCCACCGCTGCCGGTCATGCTGTTCTGCGCCACCTGGATGGCCCAGCCGGGCTTTGGCAATGACGCCAACTCACCGGAGAGTTTCGTCTGTTCGGTGTCGAGGTTCGTTGAGCTGTCCAGGCCGACGACGATCGTGGCCGCGTTGCCCGCGCCGCCACTGAAGGCAGCCGAGAGAGCCGAAAGACCGGTGTCCGATTCGCCCGGGACCGTCGCCTCGATGAGGTTAACCTCGGAGAAGTCCTTCAGCTTTGCTTCGATCGCCTTGGCCTCCGCCAGCACGACTGAAGACGGCGTGCCCGACGGCGGCGAGATGGAAATGGACAACTGCTTCTGCGAGCCGGCGTTAAGGAACTGAGTGGGGATGCTGGGCACGAGCGCACCGGCGCCTACTACCAGGAGGGCGGCGATGCCGAGGACGGCCCAGCGGGAGCGACGATTGTGGAGAGCCGCGGCCAGGAGCGGCGTGTAGACCTTCTGAACCAGGGTTTCGTGGTGCTTGGGGCCTTCGTCCGGATTGAGCTTGATGCGGTCGATGAAGAGGCTGGCCAGGACCGGCACAACCGTCAGGGCGCAGATCAGCGATGCGAGAAGCGCGAACGTAACCGTCAGCGCGAAGGGCAGGAAGAACTGGCTGACCAGGCCGCCGACAAAGCCGAGCGGCAGGAAGACCGCCACGGTGGTCAGCGTGGAGCTGGTGATGGCGCTTGCGACTTCACGCGTACCGGAGAGGCAGGCGTCTCGCATTGAGTCGCCCCGACCGCGATGCCTGTAGATGTTCTCCAGTACGACGATGGCATCGTCCACAACCCGGCCGACGGCTATCGCCAAACCTCCCAGGGTCATGATGTTGATCGTGACCCCGGCCACGAGCATCAGGACCAGTGCGGTCATGATCGATACAGGGATGCTGATCGCAGCGACAAATGTGGAGCGCAAGCTCAGCAGGAAGACGAAGATCGTCAGGATCGCGAACAGGGCCCCGAGACCGCCCTCGCGGACGAGGCTGTCGCGCGACTCGATGATGAAGGTCGACGAATCGGACACTGTGTCGATTTCGAAGCTGCCGTTGCTTTGGGCGTTGAGCTTGTCGAGTTCCGCTTTGACGGCTTCCACGGTGCTGACGGTGTTGGCGTCTGAGGTCTTGGAGATACTGAGTACGAGCGCCGCGCCGGCGTCGGAGGTGCGGGGGTTCTTGTTGAGCTCCGCGTACCCGGTGGGATAGACCGGAACCAGGTCAACCGTGCCGAGATCACCGATCGTCACGAGCGTCGGTGCGGTTGCGGTCGAGGTGGCACTCGGCATTTTGACGCCGACGCCCAGGGCCAGCAGGTCTTCCTTCTGCTTGAGGATCAGCTGGTGCTGCGCCGAAACCGGAATGGAGATGGTGGATCCGTTTGCTGTGACCGGGATCGAGCCGGCGGGCAGGATCAGGTTGTTGGCCGAAAGCACGCCCTGGATCTGCGCGATCGAAACGTTGTTCGCGGCGAGCTTGGCCGGATCCAGCTGGACGACGAGGCGATATTGGGAGGCACCGCTCAGGTCCACCTTGCTGACGCCATCGATGCCCTGAAGCGCCGGCACGATTGTTGCCTGGGCGAGAGTGTTGAGCTGGTCCGGCGTGGTTGAGCCGGTTGCCCTGATCGCCACGATCAGTGACGGAAAGGCGTTTATGTCGAACGATTGGATCGTCGATGTCTGAGCCAACCCAAGCGCTTTGATGTTGGTGTCAACGGTCGCGATCGTCGCCTTGATGTCCGTTCCATATGAGAACGAAGCGACGACGAGCGACAGCGAGTTGATCGAGCTGGAGTTGATGTGGCTCAACCGGGCGACGCTGCCGATGGATCGCTCGATCGGCTGAGTCATCTGCGTTGAGACATCCTGGGCGCTGGCGCCCGGAAGCGGCGTGATGACGACGACATAGGGCAGCTGGATGTCCGGCAGAAGCTCCTGCTTCAACGACGTCCACGAGAAGAAGCCGGCCATCAGCAAGCCAAGCGTGATCAACAAAGTCACGCTTCGCTTCGCTACTGCGAGCTCAGTAAGTCGGATCACATCTAGCTCCTTGAAACCATTCGAGTTGCGGCAGTGTGTCAGCAGTTGATTAACGGGTGGTCGGCTCGTCGCGACTCCTCAGCCGTCGACGCCCCGGGTCTCAGACCGGCGAGGCGCCCTCCTCGTTGGTAACGACTCTCGTGTCTGGCGTTTTGCTCGCCTTGTTCGCGGCGGCCTCCGCGCCCAGCCGCCCGACCATGGCCGTGATAAGCCCATCGATCTGCGCCAACTCCTCATCGTTGAGGACGCGCAGGATCTGCCGCATCATCTCCACGCGAGAGCCTGAGATCTGGTCGATCAAGCGGCGGCCGGCATCGGTCAACTGGCAATCCACCACGCGGCGGTCATCCAAACGATGCTGGCGGGCGACCAACCCGTGGCGCTCAACGCGATCCACGACACCACTGGCGGTTGGGAGCCCAACCTGGAGCCACTCGGCGATACGGCTCATGGGCGCGGGGCCCTTCTTGCTCAGCAGGAACAAGAGCCGCATCTGGCTGAACGTGAGTTCCTGAGCAACCCACTCAGGAACATCGTGGGCGTCCTCTTCCCAAAGGTACGCGAGGGTTTCAATGACGCCCTCAACCCGGAGCTGCCTCTCCGATACTTCGCTCATTGGCAAATAGTATCTCCATACGCAAATAGCTGCGCATCATCAGAATGAACTAGCCTAGATCACCCTGCGAACTTGCTCAACAACCGGGGCGAGTCGCTGCTAACTTTCAATCTGCCGTCGTACTGGGAGAAACTGTGATCAAGCGGGGTAAGCCTGAAGGCCCGATCGTGTGGACGACGCTGGGTAACGCGCCGTACCCCAAGGCCGACAACCCCTGCTCCGGATACCTCTTGCAGGCCGGGGGAGCCAACGTCCTCGTCGATGTCGGCGGCGGAGTTCTAGGGGCGCTGCAGAACTACATCCGCCTGGAAGACCTGCACGCCGTCTGGATCAGCCATCTCCATATGGACCACTTCGCGGACATGCCGCTCCTCTACTACGCCTTTGCGTTTGCGGAGCGACCCATGCGCAAGATCCCGGTCCTGGGGCCGGTGGGCTGGGCGGACAAGGTCGAAGAGTTCGTCAAGAGTTCCGTCGACCACCACATGAGCAACTACTTTCAGGTTGTGGAATTCAAGGACCGCGGCATCGCCGAGATCGGCGATCTCAAGATCCAGGCCCGCGCTGTGGAGCACGCCGTCCCGGCCTTCGGCCTGACCGCCCGTTTCGGCGACCGGCGCCTGGCCTACACCGGCGACAGCGGCCCCTGCGACAACCTCGTCACCCTGGCCAAAGGCGCCCGCGTCCTGGTCGCGGAGTGCTTCGCCAGCGAGATCGAGATTCCTTCGGTCCACCTCACGCCGGAGGACGCGGGCCTCGTTGCCGCACATGCGGGTGTCTCACGCCTGGTGCTGACCCATCTCGGCCAGAAGATGAGCGAAGACGACGCGATTGATCGAGCCGCCACTACCTTCAACGGCGCAATTGAAGTCGCGAAGCCTGGGTTGACGCTCGAGGCGTAGGCACGGCGCCGCGGCGGCCCTACGTCCCTCTTCGATACGGCGTATCCAGCACCACGAAGTCCTTGCGGCCAACCAGGGCGGCGCGAATGCGGTGGACGTTCTGGTTGAAGAGCATGCGGTCCCACCAGTGGCGAGGCAGATGCTCGGGAAGAAGCACGATCGTGAGCCGTTCCGGATCCTCAGCCTGGGAAACTTCCAGGTAGCGGACGAAGGGCCGGACGAGCGCCCGGTACGGCGACTCTACAAGCACCACGCGGGCGCCGGGCAGTTGGCGTTCCACCCGTTCGCGGAACTGCTCACCCTCGGCGTGATCCAGAGTCACATGGACTACCTGGACTTCCTCCCCCATAGCCTGCCCGACGCGCACGGCCTGGACCACGGCCCGGCTCATGGCTTGGGCGGCAACGACCACTCTCTGGCGGCGATGCGCGGGGCCGAAGACGACGTCCGGCGCAACTTCGAGACCGCGACCTTCCTGGTCGTACTCGTGCTTGATGAAGAGCATCAGGAGCACGAGGATCGGGACGACAACGATGATGATCCAGGCCCCTTCGGTGAACTTGACGAGAATCTGGACGACCACCACGACCGCGGTGACGCACGCTCCGGTGCCATTGATGATTGCGCTGCGACGCCAGTTGGGTCCGCGCTCAACCCACCAGTGACGAACCATGCCCGACTGAGAAAGCGTGAATGACGTAAAGACTCCGATCGCGTACAGCGGAATCAACGCGTTGACATTTCCGTTGAACGCGACGACAAGCACAACCGAAAGCAGGGACAGCAGCACGATCCCCGAGTTGAACGAGAGCCGTTCACCGCGAAGGGCAAATTGCCTGGGGAAGTAGCCATCGCGCGACAGGATGGACGCCAGCCGCGGAAAGTCGGCGAAGCTCGTCTGCGCGGCCAGCACGAGGATGCCCATGGTCGCAAAGATCAAGATCCAGTACAGAGGCGAGGAACCATAGACCGCCCCGGCGATCTGAGAAAGGATCGAAACGCTGGTGCTGACATGAGCACCGGTGATCCCAACCAGGACACTCATTCCCAGGAACATGGTGCCCAGCAGAGCGGACATCATGAGCATCGTGGCCTGGGCGTTCTTCCATTCCGGCGGCTTGAATGCCGGAACACCGTTCGCCACGGCCTCCGTTCCAGTCATCGCCGAACAGCCGTCCGCAAAGGCGCGAGCGAGCAGGAATACGGTCAGGGTCTGACCGTTGGACATGATGGCATCGTTAACCTCGCCTACGTGAGGCGGGTTGCCGAGCACCGTCCGGATCAGGCCGATACCGATCATCAGCATCATGCTGCCGATGAAGATGTACGCCGGGCTGGCCACCATGGTTCCCGAATCCCGCAGGCCACGCAGGTTCAATGTGGTGACCAGAATGATGAAGACGATGATCAGGGGGACCTTGACGTCCTGGAGGAATGTGAGGGCCGAAGCCAGGTTGAACACTCCCGAGGAGACACTGACGGAAACCGTCAGAACGTAGTCGACCAGCAACGACGCCGCCGCGATGAGGCCCGGCAATACGCCCAAATTGGCATGCGCGACGATATAGCTGCCCCCGCCGTTGGGGTAGGCCCGAATCGTCTGGCGATAGCTGATGGTCACGACCGCGAGCAGGGCAATGACCAGCAGTGAGATCGGCATGAGGAAGTTGAACGCGACGGCGCCAACGGCCGCCAGCGTGAAGAGGCTGGCCTCGCTCGCATACGCCACAGACGACATGACGTCCGAGGAGAAGATCGGCAGCGCCTTCCACTTCGGCAGCCGCTCCGCCATCTCCATCGCCGAGGAAATGGGTCGCCCGAAAAGGAAGCCGCGCAGGGCGGCCATTCGGCGCTGCTGAGCAGTCCGCGGCGCCTGGGCCTCGAGCTTCGCTTCGAGAACGCCCGGCCCGAGATAACGGAAATATCGGGCGTGGGGCCGTTCGACGACTACACGCCGATCACCAAGCTTCCGGCCGTGTAGGGGTCGCGAGTCAGTCATTTGTGGCGATTTCCCTCGTAATGACGATGTCTACCTTGCCGCCGGGACGGACGACGGTTGGGAGGATGAGTACGCCGGCCGATTCGGCCAACTGATAGGCGCGCCATAGCAACCCGGGCCAGGACGGAAAGCCCGTGAGAACGACTCGGTTCGCCAGGCCACCTGCGACCAGTGCGACGGCGGCTTCCAGATCCCCGAGTCCGGGCTCGTAGTAGCTCGGCTCAAGATCGGCATCCGTATCGAGTTCGGCGGCCTGAAACTCGGCGGTCACAACTGGCTCGGCTTCTTTGGCCTCCACCGCCGGCTCGGCGGCAACAGCCAGGTCGGCTCGCACCGGCTCGTCGGAGGAATCCCTGGACTGGCCGCGAACCCCGGCCCGAACAAGTTGAAGAACGCTGTTGGCGAATGGCACCTCGCAACCGTACGCACAGGACCACGAGGAAACCGGCACGGTGGTGCCCGGGAGCGCTCAACAAGTGCTCAACAGGGTGGGCCGGCGGCTTTGTTGGTCCCGGCCGGGAAGGGGGCCATTCGCGGCCTTGTCGTCCCTCTCAACTGGCGGGCCAGGTGAACAGTAGCGATCGGTCCAGGGTTCTCATCCTCACGCCGGGCCACAGACGACGCCCAGACTCAAAGCTGGCCACGGTAATCCCTGGTCGGCTTCCATAGGTAGCAGTCAAACGGAGCGCCGAAATGGTCAGCGAACGTACCAAGGGCACAGTCAGCCAGGTCCGGGGCAAGGTCGAAGAGGAACTCGGCAAGGTGACCGGCAACAGGGGCCAGCAGGTCAAGGGCAAGGTCCGCCAGATCCAGGGCAGCGCTCAGCACGGCCTTGGCAACATCCAGGATGCGGCCCACCGGCACAAGGCGTCCAACACGGACACGACTCGCGCCGCCGACATCCCTTCCGGTTCTGATCGCCCGGACCGCCGGGGCTAACCGTTAGTCGTCGCCCTCGAGCCAACCCTGACGCTGGGCTACCCGCACCAGCGAGGTACGACTTGCTACGTCGTAGCGGTCGAACATGCGCCGCAGCTGGCTCTCCACCGTCTTGACGCGGAGGGACAGCAGTTCGGCGATCTCCGAGTTGGCGCGACCCTCGGCCAAGAGGGCCAGGATCTGAGCCTCACGCGGCGTGGGCGGGCGAAGTGCAAGCCGAACCGCCTTTCGGACCTCTGCCGGGAAGGCAGTTCCGCCGGCAGCAACCTTCCTGACGGCCGCCAGGATCTGGTCCACTGTGGCCATCTTGGAGAGGAAGCCGCTGGCCCCGTGCTCGAACGCCGCCACGTAATAGCTGGGATATGAGTAGGCGCTCAGCATGATGAACTTGGGTCCGGCCGGGTAGCGGGCAAGGATCGCCAGGCCGTCGACGTCCCCATTGAGACGGATGTCACACAGCACGACGTCTGGAGACTGAGCAGCGATGAGCCGATCTGCCGCGCCGCTATCCCTTGCCGCGCCGACCACGGTCACGTCGGCTTCCCCCTGCAGCAGGGCCATCAGACCCTCCGCGATGGCGGGGTGATCCTCGATGATCGCCAGCCGGATCACGTTCACGCCACCTGCTGGCCGAGCGGAAGTCGAACGACTATCACAGTGCCTTCACCCAGGGTCGACTCGGCTTTGATCGTCCCGCCGTGCGCGATCACAATCTCGCGCGCGAGGTACAACCCAAGGCCAAGACCCAGGCCGGACTTCGCACGCTTGCCCAGCCGCGCATACGGTTTGAACAGCAGCGGCAGAACGTCGGTGGGGATCCCCGGGCCCTTGTCGCAGACTTCGACGATGGCGTTGGAACCGGACACGCTCACATTCACGTCGATCGCGGATGTCCCGGGAGCGTGCTCGATGGCGTTCGAGAGAAGGTTGACGAATACCTGCTCCAGGCGAACTGAGTCGCCCTGCAGCATGATCGGGCCGGAAGTCGGCAGGAGCCGGATCTCAGGGGCATTCGGCAGCATTACGCCGACATCGACGGCACTGCGCACTACCTCGACAAGATCGAGCGGGGCGGAAACCAGCGCGAGCCGCCCGGCCCGGATGCGGTTCACGTCGAAGAGGCGCTCCAGCAACTCCCCGATCTGCCTGGTCTGCACCAGCGCCTTGGCCGCATAGATTCGGGCTTGGTCGGGGCTGTCGGCGGGGAGATTCCGCTCCAGGAGTTGAAGGTACCCATGAAGAGCGGCAACCGGCGTCTTCAGCTCATGGCCGGCCGCTGCCATCAAGCGCTCCAGGCTGAGTCGCATCGTCCGATCGGAAAGGTCCCGGACCGTCATCACGCCGCCCCAGGTCCGGTCGCCGGCCGTGAGAGGCTCGGCAATAGCCTCGAACCAGCGCCTCGTCCCGTCGGGCTGCGCTACCGCGTACTCCATGCGGAAGCATTCGCCGCGGGCCAGTCGCTGGCGAGGCCGCTCGTCGGACGGGATCGGAAGGCCGGCCGCGTCTTCGCACTCGACATCGACCTTGGGCCCGCCGAAGAAACGCGAGTAGGCGGCGTTGCTCATCACGATCTCGCCCTCGTGATCCACCGCCGCAACAGCATCCCCCAGGTTGGCCAGAATGGAGCGCAAGCGGTCGCGCTCTTCGTGGCTGCTCAGCTTCTCCTGCTCCAAAGCCGTCGCCTGGACCCCGAGCTCGTGGGTGCGGGTGGCTAGATCCTCGTTGGCGACCCGCAGTTCCTCGACGCTGGCAGTCAACTCTTCGTTCAGGGTCTCGAGTTCCTCGTTGGTAGCCTGAAGCTCCTCGTTCACGTTTTCGACTTCGTCACGCGAGGAGCGAGCATCCTCGCTGGCCAAGAGCATCGACTCGTTGGACATGCGTAGCTCGGCAACAGCCGCAGTCAGTTCGCCGTTCGCCCGAAGCAAACGTCCGTTGGTGACAATCGCCTTGGCGAGGCGTTGCTTCGTCCGGCTGCTGGTGCGGCGCTCCTGCTCCAGCCTGGTCACTTCGGTTAGCTCGACGACCGCCCCTTCGATCGCGTGGCTCTCGACCTTGTATGGCCGGACGGTTGCCTCGACGAAATGCGTCGTCTCACTTGCCGCATTCGTGGGCTCGACTTCAAACACGGCCGTCGTCGTCCTGCCGGCCAGGGCCGAATCGATGGAGGCTCGAATGGCGGTCGCCGGCAGCACATCGGCCAGATGGATGAAGTCCTGGTCGAACGCCGTGCCGTGGATCCCAAGCATCTTTCTGGCCGACGAGTTGATGCGGAGGATGTAGTAGCGCGGGTCCACGACCACGACGCCGACGGCCAAGTTCAGGAGCAGGCTGTCCGCAAGAGCCGCCGATTCAGCCACACGCTGAACGTCGCGATGGGTTCCCCGGATCGCCTGGTCCAACTGGAATTCCCTGGCCTGCCGAGGGCGGCGGAGCGTCTTCGATCGGACCAGTCGGGTTTCATATATCCCGGCCAGGCGACGATATACGCGCAGCCGCGAACTCTCCTCCTGGAACGGGTCCGGCAGGGCCATCACCGTCTCCGAGGGTCCCAGTGCAAGCCTGCCGCCCGGACGCAGCGAGAACGCAAACGTCTCGAGC
The DNA here is from genome assembly GCA_036385235.1 of Candidatus Limnocylindrales bacterium. Lineage (GTDB taxonomy): Bacteria > Chloroflexota > Limnocylindria > Limnocylindrales > CSP1-4 > Fen-1039. Next base: position 12,385 of record DASVKT010000275.1, read on the forward strand.
GCAACCTCCTGCATGGGCCGGGCAAAGTAGATCAGCACGTTCCGGCAAAGCAAAAGGTCTATCCGTGGAAACGGTGCTCGCTCACCGAGGTCGTGCTCGCCGAACACCATCAGCGCCCGGAGCCGCTTGTCGACTTCCCAGCCGGCCGCGGTCTCCATGAAGTAACGACTCTGAATTCCTTCCGGCAGGCTCTCCATGGCCTCGGGAGGGTATATACCGCGACGGGCGAAGGCTATCGCTTCCAGATCGATGTCCGTGGCGAAGATTCGGATCTCCGGCCATATGGCCGAGTCGCCGAGGACCTCGGCAACGCTGATTGCCAGCGAATAGGCTTCCTCGCCCGTGGAGCAGCCGGCGGACCAGATCCGAAGCTCCCGTTGGCCGGCACGAGTCTCGGCGATCAGCTCCGGCAGCACGACGTCTCGAAGGTATTCGAAGAACTGGGGGTCTCGAAAGAACTCGGTGACCTTGATCAGCAGGCTGTTGACCAGGCGCCCGTACTCCTGGGCGTCAGATTCCACGTGTGCCCTGTACCCGGCCACGGTCGGTTGACCCGAGGCATTCATCCGGCCGCGCAGCCGCCGCAGGATCGTGGCCGGCTTGTACGTGCTGAAGTCGATGCCGCTTCGTTCGTGGATCAACTCCAGAAGAGCACGCCTATCGTCACTCTCGGCATCCTCGGGTGGTACTCGCCCTGCCTCCAGAAGCTCGGTCAGGATCTGGCCGATAGCGTCGAGTTCTCCGGTTGCGTCAACAAGTGACGAGGGGATCGAGTTCGGCATGGACGGGAACATGGCGGTGGCCGGGTTCTCGATGACCACGCAGCCGCCCGCTGCCTTCACAAACCGTGCGCCTGCGGCACCGTCGGATCCGCTGCCGGTGAGGATGACTGCGATGAGGCCGGGTCCAAAGACCGTTGCTGCAGTCCTGAATAGCCCATCTATGGAAGGCGCAATCGCGCCTTTCTTCGCCTCCCGCACCACGAGCCCGTCTTGGCTGATCTCCACAAGCCGGTTCGACGGAACGACGAATACCACGCCGTCTTCCAGGGCCGCCCGCTCCTCGACGACTCGGACGGGCAGAGTCGTGCGGCGGGCGAGAATCTCCTGCAGGTGGCTGGGGTGGCGCGGATCGAGGTGCTGGGCAATCACGATCGGCGCGGAGAAATCGGCCGGCAGGCTCGCCACGAGGCGCGAGAGGGCCTCGATGCCGCCCGCGGACGACCCAATCACGACGAGTTGAGATTCAGTTGCGATCACCTGGAGCGCCACCATCTGCCAATACTGCGGTTCGGATCGAGCGGATTGGAAGCCGCAATCTCGATCTTCGGCCGGACGACCCGGGGACGTTCTGCCCATCCTGGCAGGTTGAACGGCCAACGCCCAACGGTTCTTGGGTGATAACCTGATATCAGTTTCGCGCGGCCAATTTCGCGCGGCGCGGGCGTCGCTCGGCCAATTTCGCGCGGCGCGGGCGTCGCGCGGCCAATTTCGCGCGGCGCGGGCGTCGCTCGGCCGGCCGAGGGAACTCGCAGCTCAGCATAGCGGCTACTTACGACCAGATGAGTGGGTTTTCATCCTCGCGGCCAAGCTCCCCAGAGAACAACCTGCCCATACGGCAATAGGCCGAAGCAACAGCTCGGGGCTCCACCGCAGACATTTCGGGAATGCTTGACTACGGCTTCCCAAAGAACAAACTACCCATACGGCAATAGGCCGAAGCAACAGCTCGGGGCTCCACCGCCCGGATGCCCGAAAAGGGAGGTGTCTAGCAATGGCAATCAAGACAGTCGACCAGATGGTCGCGAATGAGGGGCCCGCCACGGCTCTGAGTCAGAAGCCGGCGCTCAAGGGCTCGGTGCGGCGCCCGCTCGGAATCATATTTCGGGGCATGTTCGCCCTGGCACTTCTCGTTCCGGCACTGGCAGTGAGCGCCTCCCCGGTGGCCGCCGCTCACTCCATCGGAGCATCGACGACCTGCAACAACGGCGTCGGTGGCGGTGGCGGTCAGGGCGTCATTTGTGAAGTCACGATCGCCAACACGATCACCCCAACCGGCGGCTCTGCTGCGGTCACCGTCCACGAATGCATCGGTTCGGCAGGCGCTCCATTGTCGGGAGTGTGCTCGACCACCAAAACCAACCTATCCGCGCCGGTCACCGTCGTGAACCAGTGCAACGGGACGGTTGAGGGCGGTGGCTCGACGTTGCGCTGCAGTGTCGTCATCACCAACACCTTCGTTGGCGTCACCCCCGGCGCATCCGGGGTCACCATCAATCAGTGCGTGGGCTCCGGCGGCGGCATCGTCACCGGCTGCACTCCGCTGCAGTCGACAACCGGCGCCGTGATCACGCAATGCAACGGCACCGCCAACGGCGGCACCCTGGTCGGGCTGACCTGCACCGCAACCGGCACGATGTCCTCCGCCTTCGCCATAACCGTCAACCAGTGCAACTCCTCGGCCAACGGGGGCGGATCCCTCGTGATCTGCTCGACTTCGATGGCCAACGGCGTCAGCGCCCCGACGAACTCAGCGAGCACAACGCCGACGAACTCAGCCGGCATTACCCAGGCGCCAACAACCGGCATTACCCAGGCGCCAACAAGCAGCACAACGAGCGACGGACCGGGCTCCAACCCGACGCCGTTCCTGCCGCTGATGATCCTGCTCGCACTGGGCGGGCTGGTTTTGGCCACCGTTGTGACTCAGCGACGCGGCCTGCACAACTAGCCCAAGCTCGATCGCCCAGGGCGACCGCAAGCAAACACATCTGATCGGCGGGTCGTCCCCACGGCCCGCCGATCTCTTTTTGCACGGCCCAAGACGGACTGCGCAGCGATGGGGTTTTCATCCTCGTTTCGGATGAGCTGGAAGCCGAAAATTGGGTTACGAACACGGACCCAATGGCTCCACCGGCCGATTGGCCGGATGCAGGTCCAGCGTCCGATGCCGGGAAGTAGCACTCAATGACTATGAAGGAACAGCGGAGCGTCACGACAGACGAACCGACCAACGAAACCGGGGCTCCGACCAACCGAACTGTAACCAGCAGCCGCCTCGACTTTCGGCCCAGCAACAACGAGACGGCGCGACGCATCGTCGTCCTGGTCTTTGGTCTGATCCAAATCGTGATCGGACTTCGGATCCTCCTGCTGCTGCTCAACGCACGCGAAGGCAACATCCTCGTCTCGGTCATCAACGCACTCGGCCTTTTCCTCACGGCGCCCTTCCAGGGGATCCTGAACATCAGTTCAGTGGCCTCAGGCGGCTCCGTCCTGGATGTCGCCGCAGTGGTCGCCCTGGTGGGCTGGACCATTATCGAAGCGATCGTGATCTGGAGCCTGGCGGTATTCCGCCGCGAGTCCCCAGTCGCCTAACCCAACAACCAACAGACCGGCTCAGCCGATCGAGAAAGCAGGACTTCCATGGACATTCCCCAGATGACACTCGTCGCCTGGATCGTCGTCGGCGCGATCGCCGGCTTCCTTGCCAGCGAAATCATGGGTACGCGTGAGGGCCTGGTCCTCATGATCGTGCTCGGCATCGTCGGCGCCGTGGTCGGCGGATGGGTCGCCTCCGACGTCTTCAAGATCGCCGATGTGACCGGCATCAACCTGACGAGCATCGTCGTCGCGATCGTTGGCGCAATCATCGTGATCCTCGTCGTGAACAGCTTCAGCGGCCGACGCCGCCTGCTGGGACGGCGCAGCTAGTCGACGGGCGCTCACAAGCGCTTCCGCATTCTCTGATCACCTCACGAAGGGTCGGTTCTCACGACGGGGCCGACCCTTCGGTCTAGCTCCAACACACTGGGAGCGACGTGGCCCGCTAGAGTCACGGCCCTCGTCGTTCCCTGCGCGCTTGAGCACGATCCCTCTCGATGGCCCGATTGTGGGGCGGCGAGCCGGCGACGAGTGAGTCGAGCAACTCAGCGGGCTGTACGCAACCATCGCATCGAGGTCCGAGCGCCGCCAGGCGTCGGCAGCGTGTTGCAGAATCGCGCGCCGCTCGGCCCGCGAGGTCTACATGCGGACACCGGAACAGCCTGTCTCGACAACGGCGTTCGTGGCCGCGATGGCCTAGCCTTCCGCAACTCCGACGAGCCAATCAACTATCGGGTCTCCGGTCGATCCGGGACGCGAGCATCGTTGGTACTAGAGGAAAACACATGTCACCCCGCGGCTCCCGCCTAATCGCGGCAACTGCTCTTGTCTTCAGCCTGACGGCCCTGGCCGCTTGTGGATCGAGTGGCGCATCCGCGCCAACCGCGACCGGCACCGCGCCAAACGCGACCGGCACTGCGCCAACCGCGACCGGCACCGCGCCGGGCATGCTACCGACCTCGACTGCGGCCACCGCAACCGCCACCGCAACCGCCACGGCCACCGCCACGACTGCCCCGATCGCAACCGTCGGCTTAACGGCAGCCGGCAACGAATGTCCCTCCGCAGCGACGGTCAACACCGCCCTGGGAACCAGCCTGGCCAATCCCAGCAAGGGTACCGGCGGCGGTTCGACAACCCTTCCGGCGGGAGCAATCGCGATTTCGTGCAACTACACCGGCACCGGCATGAACGTGATCATCGTACTGGTCTCCAACATCCCGGCGGCATCGATAGACCTGTTCAGCGCCAAGTTCCCGGTTGCGTTCAAGAGCGTTTCCGGTGTCGGCGATCAGGCCCGCTCCTTCTCCGAGACGCTCGGCGGCGGCAAGACCAACGAGGGCGTGGTCGCGACCAAGGGCAACAAGCTGGTATTGATCGACGCCACCGCAACGCCGGCCTCTCTCGCACAGGTGGGAGCTCTGGTCGGCCAACTCCTGTAGGCGGGCCGGACGACCGCGTCGCCGCCGGTCGAGCGACGCGGTCGTCTCAACAACTGCTCAACAGGGTGGGCCCGCTGGGTGTTCAGGAGCACGCAGCCGGCTCTAAGATCTAACTCGTGATGACTCGGCGAGCAGACAAGCGGTTACCCGCGGCGGCAATGGTGGCCCAGATTGCGGCCGCGGTGCTCGCCGCCTTGGTGATTTCGTCGGCGGCGATAGCGCTGGTCGGCCGACTCGGCGTCACCCATGCCGCACCGGTTTACCTGCTCGCGGTAGTTGCTGTCGGAATGCGATGGGGCACCATCCCAGCCCTCATCACTTCGGTGGCGGCATTCCTGGCCTACGATTTTCTGTTCGTCCAACCCCTCTACACGTTCACGATCAGCAGTCCAGAGGAGTGGCTCAATCTGCTCCTGCTGCTCGCCATCGCCGTGGCCATCGGCCGGCTGGTGGCCGCGCAGGCCGAACATGCGGAGCAGGTCGCTCAACGCGCTCGCGAAGCTCAGGCGCTCTTCGGGATCAGCAGGGCGCTGGCGGACACGCGAACGGTGGAGGAAGCGGCACCGATCGTGCTGGACCGCCTGGCCGCTGCCGCCGCGATGGATCGAATCTGGTTCGGCATGGGCGCCACGCCAGCGGAAGAGCAGATCATCGCGGACACGACTCCGGGCGAGCCACTCCCGATACCGGCTTGGCAGGTGGTCCTGCAGCGGCCCCCCGGCGACGAACCGGCACGCTGGGCTCGCATGCATGTCGCTACGGCCGTACGCGGCAGATCCAGCCGGGCCACGGTCCATCGCGTTCGAGTGGAAGCATCCGGGGAATTGCTCGGCTCCGTGTGGGCGTTGAGAGCCCGGGACGAACGGGAGCCGGATCGATCCGAGACACGGATCCTGTCTGCGGCCGCAGACCAGCTCGGCCAGGCCGTGATCCGCGACCGAGTGGCCGTGGAGCGCACCAACGCCGAGATCGCGCGCCGGAGCGAAGCCCTCAAGACGGCCCTGCTGGACTCCGTCTCGCACGATTTGCGAACACCGTTGGCGACGATCCGGGCGGAGGCCGGAAGCATGCTCGATGACTCGATTGCCTGGACGGCGGCGGACAGGCGCGAGGCATTCCAGACCATCGACTCCGAGGCTGAACGGATGGGCCGCCTGATCCGCAACCTGCTCGACCTCAGCCGAATCGAAGGCGGCGCGTTGACGCCCGAGCTCGAGCCAACCGATCTGGCCGACCTGCTCGGGCCGGTGATCAGACGGGCGACGGCCAGCACTCCCAAGCACCTGGCCGTTGACATACCCGACTCACTCCCGCCGGTTCTCGCCGACCAGCTGTACCTCACCCAGGTCATGTCAAACCTGTTGGAGAACGCAATCCGCCACGGCGGCGATCAGATCCGAGTGACCGCATCGGAGCAGGCCAACGGGATGGTCGAACTGGCGGTCGAGGACGACGGACCCGGCGTTGCAGCCGCGGCGCTGCCCCATCTGTTCGAGAAGTTCTTCCAGGCAGGTCCTCCCGGCGAAAGCAAGCGGCGCGGGATGGGCATCGGCCTGACCGTCGTCGAGGGCCTCACCCGGGCGATGCGGGGCGAAGTCGAGGCCTGTTGCAGCGACCTGGGCGGCCTGCGCGTCGACGTGCGGCTGCGCGCGGCGATCGTTCCGGAGGACACCTCCGGTGAGCGCGCGCCGGAACGGACCGGGCCATGAGCGGCCCCTCCATTCTGCTCGTCGAGGACGAGGCCCCCGCCCGCCGGGCACTGGCCGAGTATCTGGGGCAGCGCGGCTACGAAGTCAGCCAGGCGGATACCGCACAGGAGGCAATGCGCCAGTGGGACGCCCACCGCGCCGACTTGATCCTGCTGGACCTGGGCCTGCCCGATCTGGATGGCACGGAGGTTATCCGACGCGTCCGGCGTGAGGCCACAACCCCAATCATCATCCTGTCGGCCCGGGGAGACGAACGCGATAAGATCGCCGGCCTGGAGGCAGGCGCGGATGACTACCTTTCCAAGCCCTTCGCCACAGACGAACTGAACGCCCGAATTCGGGCAGTGCTGCGGCGAGCGGGCGGCCAAGCCTCGGACAATCGAGGCTGTCTCCGTCTGGGCCCCATAGAGCTGGATGCCGTCAAGCGCGAGGTCAGCGTCGCGGGCACGGATGTGCGGCTCACCCCCCGCGAGTACGAACTCCTCAAGGTGATGATGTCGAACCAAGGCCGCGTCCTGACCAAAGCTCGCCTCCTGCGGGCGGTGTGGGGCCTCGCCTACGCCGACGAAAGCACCTACCTCCATGTCTATGTCAACAGACTCCGCCGCAAGCTGGCCGCCGCCGCCCCCGCCATGTCGCTGGACGGCCTGATCGAGACAGAACCTGGGATCGGCTATCGGGTCGCGGACGGCGAGTCCCTGTAGGCCGATGTTTAGAGGGCGTTAAGCACTCGGCGGCCCTGCCACCCCGCCTGCCTCTTGGGAGCCCGAGCAATCCTGAGGGCATGGAACGCCAAGCAGCCCCCACGCCGGCCGCCGATTCCGAAGAGACCCGCCGCCGGCTGGCCTCGGAGATCGTCGAGGTCGAAAGCGCCATCTCGCTCGTCGCGGCGGGTTCGGCCTCGCGAATCACTCTGTCGGGCCTGCGCTTCGGGGAGCAGGTCGCACAGCGATTCCAGGCCGATGCAGCCGACAAGGGCGTACGGATCGAGCCGATCCTGTGGCCGGAAGACGCGGGCTGCGACCTGATCGTGCGGAGGATAGATGAATAGAAACACGCCGAGAGCACGGGTCCTGCTAATCGAGGACGACCAGCCGCTCGCGGCCGCGGTGTCCAAGCATCTCAGGGCCCGCGGCCACGAGACTCGGGTTGTCGGCTCCGCCGA
>DASVKT010000276.1:0-7619 GCA_036385235.1 Candidatus Limnocylindrales bacterium
GCTCGACGGCGTCCATTGGAAGCCCTCGGGCGCGCCCGCCGACTCTGCGGGCTTCACAGCCGTCGTCTACGGCGCGAGTGGTTTCACGCTGATAGGCTCGCCCGACAACGCGATCGGCGGCAAGAGTCGCGTCTACGTCTCTCAGGACGGAGCCACCTGGACCGACCTCGGCATCGGGCCTATGGTCGGCGTCCTGGCCCGGGGCGGAACTTCCGGCGGGATCCTCGACATGATCGACAAGACGGCGGCGGGCCCCACCATGGCCTACTCGGCCGACGGTCGCACCTGGGTGCCGGCGTCTCTGCCGAAGGACCAGTACCCCTCGACCAATCCATACCGCCTCTCGGATGGCAGCCTCGTCGGTCAAGGGAGCGGCGCTATTCTGAGCTCGACAGATGGGCGATCGTGGGTAGCCCTCAAGACGGGCTGGGGCGCGAACTCGCTGGCGGTCGCGGGCGATCGAATCGTCGCCGTGGCGCCCGACACGGGCGGCGGTGGCGTAGCGTGGGAGTCATCCGACGACGGGCGGACCTTCCACAGGCTGATGGACGGCGCGGCCAGCGTTGAGCAGTTCGGCGATCTCGTGCTGCTTCGCACCAGCGCCGGGGGAAGCTTCGTCGGCGCACCGCTCTCCGCGTCGGAGACGTCGGGCGACACGCCGACGGCGACGGGATTGCCGGCTTCGTCGGGAGTTCCAGGCTACACGCCCCCACCGACCCCTCTCGGCGGCATCTCCAAGGAAGAGGCGATCCGAATTGCCGTGGACGCCACGCACCCGCCCGCCGATCAGGCGGCCAAGGCGTGGGCCGCCGCCGACATGGACTCCCGCTACGGGCGCTGGATCTGGTCCGTTTCGTTCACCCGGTACAACAGCGGACCACTCGATGCGGCCGGCACTTGGGTCGACATCGACTTCTTCACGGGCGAGGTTCTGGCCTCGGGAGACTGGATCTCGTAGGAGATGCGAGTGCGGAGGAACCGCGATGCGGCCGCCTCGCTCGGGATTCACCGGGCTAGCTTCCGACGGCGCCTGCATCGTGGTCGGCGAAGTAGCCGCGCCACGGGCCCGAGGCGGTGATGAAGGGCTGCATGACCGCGAGCTCTGCTTGGACGGTGTGCATCAGATCGTGGCCGGCCCACTCGTTGAGCATCTCCCGCAGAGTCACCCGATTCGGGCCGCACGCGCCGACGTCGGCGCCCCCTATCGAAGCCTGAACTATTTGCCGTTTGCGAACGAAGTAGGATTTGAGGGCCCCGGTCGAGGATCGCACTCAAGCGGCGGCCAAGCCTGGATCGAGGGGGAAACGTGGAGCCACCTGCGGGCGATCGCCTCAACCGTCATCGGACGGCCGCAATCGCGGCCGTCGCGGTGCTCATGTCGGGGGCGGTTCTCGCCAGCGTCCAGCTGGCCACCCGGCCGTTCGACCAAGCCGGGCCCTCCGCGTCCGCCCACACCGGCTCGCCGGCCTCCGCAAGCCCAACAGGGGCGTCGGTCTACCGGCATGAGGTCGACTGGACGGCGCAGCCGCGGCCGGTCGTGGCGGGCGTGAGCGGCGGACTCGATTGGGCCGAGGCGACAACTCCGGACTACCGCCTTCTCGTGGCCGTGCCCAACGGCTACGTGCTGGCCAGGTCGTTCAACTTCAACCTCCAGTACACGTCCCGAGATGGAGTGAGTTGGAGCTGGCCACCCGATCCGGAAATCTTCGTTGCCGATCCCGAGTGGCCCGGGTACGGCTGGTTCCTGGACGCCGGCTGGGCCTCGCCGCGACCCATCGACGGACCGGCGGGCTACATCCTTCCCTTGGCCCACAGCCACGGAGACGTGTCCGTCAGTAGCGACGGGATGCACTGGCGTGCCGTACCAACGGTGGGTCTTGTTGGCGACGGGCTGATAGATATCGTGGGCGCCGGGCCAGCCGGCTACCTGGCTCGTGAATATCAAGGTGCCGCGTGGTTGACTTCGCCCGATGCGGTCAACTGGACGGAGGCGCCGGAGACGTCGCTGGCGGGCTTGGACCTCCAGGGATGCAGTTTCAAGGCCGCCGCCGCGGACGAGCCCGCCGAGTTCTGGTGCCACTACGAGGGTCAGTCGAACTGGCGGGTCTTTCCTATCGGGCCGCATTCTCCCTTCCTCGCCGCGGAAGTCAATGGCGTCTACTTCCGCGGGAATATGGAATCGTCCGACCGAATCCACTGGGCGACGGTTGCCGATCGGCCTTTCCTGTCAGATCAGAGCCCCGTGGCAATCAACGGGAGAGTCTTCGCCTTGAGCTCGGATTCGAGCACTGGTGACGGCGCCATTTGGACGTCGTCCGACGGCTCGACCTGGCAACGGGTGGTCGGCGCGGATGGGCTGGCGATCGTCGGTGAGGGGCTGGAAATCCAGGGTCGCAGGCTGATGGTGACCGTCAGATCGGAGCGGACGGATTTCTCCAGCGGCACCACGGTCGTCTTCGTCGGGACGCCTTCGCTGCCCCCGAGCCCGCCTCTCGTTCCTATCCCGAGCCCGGTCGTGTGGCCGACCTCGTCCACGGCGCCCCGTTGGACGCCCAGCCCCAAGGGGGTTCCGACCGGAGGAATCTCCCGAGAGGAGGCAGTCCGGATCGCGTCGCGGGCGACGTCGTTCAACCAGGAGCAGATCGACACCGCGACGGCCGAGGTGCGCTTCGACAGCCCAGATCCGTCGGCATCGTCCAGCCCTCGGTGGATGTGGAGCGTTGAGTTCGTCAAGTACGCCGTCGGGCCCCTCGGGGCGGAGTGGACGACTGTCGCCATCGACTACTTCACCGGCGAGGTGTTGGGTATCGGCGGGGCCGTCTCCTAGGCCGCCGCGGCCGAGCGCGGATAGAATCTCCCCGTGACTCCAGATCTCGCGGCGACGCTCAAGAGGCTTCCCGACCGGCCGGGCGTATACCTGATGAAGGACGCGCGCGGAACCGTGATCTACGTCGGTAAGGCCCAGAGCCTGCGCAACCGCGTCCGCAGCTACTGGCAGAAACAGACCGGCGGCGGCGAGAGCCAGCTGATCCGCAGCGTCATCGACCGCATCGCCGACCTCGAATACACGATGACCGACTCGGTCAGCGAGGCGCTGCTGCTCGAGATAAACCTCGTCAAGCGCTACCGGCCGCGCTACAACGTCCGGCTCAAAGACGACAAGAGCTACCCGTTCATCAAGATCACTCTCTCCGAGGATTTCCCGAGGGTCGAGCGGACGCGCAAGCTGCCAACCGACGGCAGCCGGTACTTCGGGCCGTACGCGTCTGCGAGCAGCGTCGACGAGGCGATGAACCTGATCCGCCGGCTCTTCCCGTTCCGGACGTGCACGCTCGACATCCACGAAGGACGCAAGGCGATCGAACGGCCCTGCCTGCTGTACCACATCAAACGCTGCCAGGCGCCGTGCGTCGGCTACATCGGCAAGGACGAGTATCGGGCCGACATAGCGCAGATCGAACGATTCCTCGAAGGCCGCCAGGAGGACGTTGCCCGGGAGCTGACCCGCCAGATGCAGGCGGCTTCGGAGGCGACCGAATACGAGCGCGCGGCGGCCCTTCGCGACAAGGTCAAGGCCATAGAGCGCACGATGGAGTCGCAGAAGATGGCCGCCCACGCCACGACCGAAGAGGACGTGCTCGGCCTGGCCCGCCAGGACACGCAGGCCGCCGTGCAGCTGTTTGCGGTCCGCGGCGGCAAGATGGTCGGGCGCGACGTGTTCCTGCTCGACGCCCCGCGCGAGACCGACGATGCCACCGTGCTGAGCGGCTTCGTGCAGCAGTACTACAGCCGCGCGACCAGCATCCCGCCGGCGGTGCTCGTGCCCGCGCTCCCAGATGACGCGGCGGATCTCGAGGGGATGCTCGCCGGACGACGGGGAGCTGCCGTGCGCCTCCACGTGCCGCGCCGCGGCGCCAAGCGCGAGCTGCTCGAGCTCGCCACGCGCAACGCCACGGAGACGCTGGCTCGCGAGCACGCCCGCTGGCTCGCCGACCAGGGCAAGACCCTGGCCGCGCTCGAGGAGCTGGCCGAAGCGCTCGACCTGCCGGCTGCCCCTGGGCGGATCGAGTGCTACGACATCAGCAACTTCCAGGGTGCCCAGTCGGTGGGCAGCATGGTCGTCTTCGAGGACGGCAAGCCGCGGACCGGCGAGTACCGGCGCTTCCGGATCAAGGAAGTGAAGGGCGCCAACGACTACGCCAGCCACCAGGAAGTGCTGCGGCGACGTTTCCGCCGGGCCAAGGCCGGCGAGGAAGGAGTGGAGGAGGAGTTGCGCTGGCAGCTGCCGGACCTGGTTGTCATCGACGGCGGCAAGGGCCAGCTCTCGGCGGCGAAGGAAGTCCTCGACGATTTGGGATACCACGATCTGGCGGTGGTCGGGCTCGCCAAGGAGCGCGAGGAGATCTTCCTGCCGGATCGGGACGAGCCGGTGCTGCTGCCGACCACGTCCTCGGCGCTGTACCTGATGCAGCGGCTGCGCGACGAGGCCCACCGATTCGCGATCACGTACCACCGCTCCCTGCGGGCCAAGGCCGCAACCCGCTCCGCCTTCGACGACCTGCCGGGGGTCGGGCCCAAGCGGCGCGCGGCGCTGCTGCGGGTCTTCGGCTCGGCCAAGCGGGTGCGCGAGGCGCCGGTGGAGCAGGTGGCGGCGGTGCAGGGGATCGGGGCTTCGCTCGCGGCGAAGATCAAGGCCGGCCTGGAGGCTTAGCGAGAGCACCCGAGGCGGTGGGCGGCGGCCATCGCCCTGAGGCCGCGCGCCGCCGAGGCGAACCCTGCTATCATCCCGCCTCGTGCGACGCTTCCTTCCGATCCTGATCCTCGTCATCGGCGCGCTGGCGCTTTACGTTGACTTTTTCCCGGGCGCGAAGTTCCTCGTCCTCACCAACATCGACGCGGGCTTCAACCAGACGCTCGACACGAAGCTGGGCCTCGACCTCAAGGGCGGCTACTCGGCCACATACCAGGCCCTGCCGATCACCAAGGACGGTACGACCACCTATCCGGACTCGGCCGCCATGGACACGATCCGAAACATCGTGGAGAGCCGCGTAAACAGCACCGGCGCAGTCGAGGCCGTGATCGAGACCCAGGGCAACTATCAGGTCGTGGTGCAGGTCCCGGGCGCGACCAATAGACAGCAAATAGACAGCCTCGTCGGCAAGACGGGATTGCTCTCGTTCGTGCCACTGGACCGCGCCACCTACGGGTACGTCACTCCCTCCACCGGGGCTACGACGCCGGGCACGAAGTCGGTTCCCCTGCCAGGTGCCGACGTCAGTAAGGGGTTTGCGGCCCCGCTCTTCTCCGGCGATCAAATTGACGGCGGAGCCGTCAACACCTTCTACGACAGCAAGCAGAACAAGTGGGCGGTCAACCTCGGCCTCAAGGATCAGGCAAAGACCGCGTTCTCGACGTGGAGCAGCGCTAACGTCGGCAGCTACTTCATGATCGTTCTGGACGGGAATCTCGTCGAAGCGCCTTTCATCCAGAGTGCCATCACCACCGGTTCGGCCGAGATCAGCGGCACCTTCACGGCGGCAAGCGCAAAGGACCTGGCCACGCTCCTGCAGTACGGCGCCCTGCCGTACCAGCTCACCCAGTTGAGCAGCTCCGACATTCCGGCGACACTCGGGCAGAGCTTCCTGAACCAGACCCTGCTTGCGGGGACGATCGGGATCCTGCTGGTCATGATCTTCATGCTCATCTACTACCGACTGCCCGGTGCGATCGCATGCGTGGCCCTGTCCTACTACGGTGTCGTGGTCCTGGCCGCTTTCAGGATCATTCCCGTGACCCTGACCCTGGCAGGTATCGCCGGCTTCGTGCTCTCGGTAGGCATGGCGGTCGACGCCAATATCCTGATCTTCGAGCGAACCAAGGAGGAGTTGCGGGCCGGCAAGACGCTCGTCTCAGCAGTGGAGGCAGGCTTCAATCGCGCTTGGAACTCGATCCTGGATTCGAACGTTTCCAGCTTGATCACCGCCACGATCCTGTACTTCGGCGGCTCGTCCACCGTCAAGGGCTTTGCCCTGGTCCTGATGCTCGGCGTGCTGACGTCGATGTTCACTGCCGTGACGATGTCGCGGACACTGCTTCGGCAGGTCGTCCACCGGCAGTCGGCCCAACGGGCCTGGCTGTTCGGGGTCTCCGACGAGGAGTTCCAGGCTCGCTCGATATCCGGCCGCATGGGTCGCCGGGAGGCCCGCAGTCGTGTTTGACGTCATCGGCAAGCGGAACTGGTTCTTCCTGTTCTCGGGTCTGCTGGTCGTTCCGGGCCTGATCTTCATCCTGCTTACGCCGCTCTCCAACGGCAAGGCGGGCCTCCAGTTCTCCGTCGACTACACCGGCGGCACGATCTGGGAGGTTCAGTTCAAGAACACCGATGTCACCGCCGACCAGGTCAAAGCGGCCTTCGTTCAAAATGGCGTGACCGACGCCGAGGTGTCCGAGGACACGGCCAACTACTTCACCGTGCGGACGAAGGATTTCAATCTCTTCCCACAGCCGACGCCGGTCCCGGCAACGGCCTCGCTTAGCGCTTCCGCGTCGGCCAGCGGATCCGCGTCGTCGAGTCCGAGCACTTCGGCATCGCCGAGCTCGACCCCGAGCTCGACTGCGAGTCCTACGCCCAGCGCGACCGCCTCTGGAAGCGCGAGTGCAAGTGCCACGGCCAGCTTGACTGCCAGCCCCACAGCCTCGGCCTCGCCGTCGGCAAGCGCAAGCGCCAGCGCGTCGGCATCTGCCACACCGAGCCCGTCGCCCACGCCTGCGCCGGTACTGGCAGGCATCGGTCAGAACGGCAAGGCATGCGACCTCCAGCTGCCCCCTGCAGGGAAGCTCGCGACCATTGCGGCCGCCCTCCAGGCGGATCCGAAGGTTGGGCCCATCGCCTGTACCCGCCAGACCACCACCGTGGGCGCGATCATCAGCAGCCAGCTGATCCAGCAGACGATCCTCTTGATCCTGGTCGGCTCGTTCGGCATTCTGGCCTGGATCGGGATCCGGTTCAAGAGCATCAAGTTCGGCGCCACCGCTCTCGCGGCTTTGCTCCATGACGTCATCGTGGTTGTCGGGACCTTCGCGATCCTGGGCACGTTGTTCGGCGTCCAGATCGACGCCCTCTTCGTGACGGCGATGCTGACGGTCATCGGCTTCAGCGTTCACGACACCATCGTCGTATTCGACCGGATTCGCGAGAACAAGGCCCGCCATGCGGGTGAGCCGTTCGACCTGATCGTGAACCACTCGATCCTGCAGACGTTCGGCCGGTCGATCAATACCAGCTTCACGGTCGTGATTACGCTACTTGCCCTGCTGCTATTCGGGGGCGGCGCCATCCACTACTTCGTCCTGGCCCTCCTGATCGGCATCATTTCGGGCACGTATTCGTCGATCTTCAACGCGAGCCCGCTGCTGGTCGTCTGGCAGCTCTGGGATGATCGTCGAAGGGCCGCGAAGCTGGCTGCCTTGCGCGGCGGCCGCCGCGCCAACGCCTGACGCTGGCCGGGTGACCGGCGTATGCCGGCGTCTGAGTGACACCGGTGCCGCACCAGTCGAATCCCAGATACGTGGCGCATAAGCGCGCCGTGGCATGCTGCATCACATGATCCTGTCTA
>DASVKT010000277.1:0-6527 GCA_036385235.1 Candidatus Limnocylindrales bacterium
AGCCCGATGCGCATAATGAGACTGAGTCTCGACAAGGTCGGCGGCGCACGGTACACTGCCCGGGCGCATTCGGGCCGGCCGTGCGCGCCTACGAGGACGTCACCAATGCGCAGAACCGATCCGACCTATCCCAGACCAGGCCAATCGAGACTTGGTCGCGCTATCGTGGCCGTCGCTATGACCGGGCTGGTCCTGGTCGGTGGCGCCTGCTCATCCGGGAGCAGTCCCAATTCGGGCAAGAAGAGCGTCGTGGTGACCTACACGATCCTGGGTTCCGTCGTAAGGGATCTCGTCGGCGATGCCGCCGATGTGACCGTCCTCATGCCCAACGGCGCGGATCCCCACGAGTGGTCGCCTTCGGCGAAGGACATCGAGAAGCTGACCAAGGCGGATCTGCTCGTCGAGAACGGGCTGAACCTCGAAGGTGGCATGGGCAAGGCCTTCGACCAGGCTCAGCAGGCCGGCGTCCGGCGCTTCATCGCGGCGGATCACATCGCCGTCCGACGCGTGGGCCAGGGTGAGGGAATCGGTACCGCCGATCCGGATCAAGCCCAGGGCGCGTCCGACCCGCATCTCTGGATGGATCCGCTGACGATGAAGGACGTTGTTTCGGCGCTGGCGACCGAGCTGAAGGATGGCCTCGGGATCGACGTCTCCGCGCGCGCAACCGATCTGGAGAGTCGCCTCACCCAGCTTAATGAGCAGCTCACGGCGACGCTGTCGGCTGTGCCGCAGGGCCAGCGCCAACTCGTCACCGGCCACGAGTCCCTGGGCTACTTCGCCGCGCGCTACGGCTTCAAGCTTATCGGCGCCATCGTTCCCAGCCTGACGACCCAGGCAGAAACTTCGTCGTCGGACCTGGCGACGCTCGAAGCCAAGATCCGGAGTGCTGGAGTCAAGGCGATCTTCACCGAACTGGGCACCTCATCAGCCGTGGCCGACGCGGTCGGCAAGGACACCGGAGCCAGGGTCGTGGAACTGACCACTCACGCGCTGCCGTCGGACGGCTCCTACTTCACGTTCCTGACCGATATCGCCAACCTGATTGCTTCCAAGCTGAAGTAGGCTTTCCGAGCCATGGAACTCTGACAAGGAGCTATCTCTGGGCCCTTTCGTCGATCCGTTCATCCAGAACGAGTTCATGCTGCGTGCCCTGGCGGCCGGGATCCTGGTCTCGGTGGGCTGTGCGATTGTGGGCACGTTCGTCGTGCTGCGCGGGCTTGCCTTCATAGGCGATGCTCTGGCCCACGGCGTGCTTCCCGGTGTGGCCGCGGCGTTGCTCCTCGGCTTGCCGGGAATCGCCGGAGCGGCGGTCGGCGCAGCCGTCATGATCGGTGGCGTGAGTCTGGTGACTCAGCGCTCCAAGCTCTCGTCGGACAGCGCCATCGGCCTGCTTTTCGTTGGGATGCTGGCTCTCGGCGTAGTCATGGTGTCGCAATCGAATAGCTTCGCCGGCGATCTCGTGGCCATCCTATTCGGCCAGATCCTGGGGGTTTCGGAGCAAGACCTGGCGGTCCAGGCCATCGCCACTATCGCAGTGGCCGCCATCACTTTCGTCTGTGCCAGGCCGTTCCTGCTCCTCTGCTTCGATCCCGAGCAGGCCCAGGTATCCGGCTTCTCGGCCCGCCGATATCACGCTCTGATGCTCTTTCTGGTGGCGCTCACGGTCGTCGTCTCGTTCCAAAGCGTCGGCACGCTGCTTGTGTTTGGGATGCTGCTCGCGCCGGCGGCCAGCGGCGCGCTCATTGCCAGCCGCCTGCCGACGATGATGGCCGGAGGTGTCGTCATCGGATCGTTGTCGACCTACCTGGGTTTGCTGATCAGCTACAACTTCGACACTGCGGCCGGGGCAACCATCGTTCTTGTCGCCACGGCGATCTTCTTCTTGGTCCTGACGACCGTAAATGTGCGCGGCGCGCTGCGCCTCAGGGGCGATGTGACGGCGGAGGTTCAGGCGTGACGCCGGTGACGCCGGTGACGCTCGCGATTGCTGCGACGGCCGACATGATCGAACAACCGACTGCCGCGGTCGATCCACCCATCCGGGCGGTCGACCTGGCCGTCGGCTACGGACGCCGCCCGGTCGTGGCCGGCATCAATCTGCTGGTCCGGGCGCAGACCTCCATCGCCCTCGTCGGCACCAATGGCTCGGGCAAGTCGACGCTCCTGAAGTCGATCGTTGGTCTGCTCGCTCCGGTCTCCGGCATTCTCGAGACTTTCGGCCGGCCACCGGGTTCCAGCGGCAGGCTTATGGCGTATCTCAGCCAGGCTCACGCTGCCGGCTTCATCCTGCCGCTGCGCGCCATTGACGTCGTTCGGATGGCCCGCTACCCCGCTCGCGGACTGGTTCGCCCATTCACCAGCGAGGATCACGATCTGGTTGAGTCCGGGATGCGGACGATGGGCGTCTGGAACCTGGCCCGCCAGCCGCTGCGATCGCTTTCGGGCGGCCAGCAACAGCGGGTCTATCTGGCTCAGGTGCTGGCCCGGCGCGCCGACATGATCGTTCTCGACGAGCCCACTGCCGGTCTCGACGCGGGCGGGCGGGAGATCTACCTGCAGGCGTTCGCCGCCGAGCTTGAGCGGGGAGCGGCATTGGTCACGGCCACGCACGATATCGGTGAGGCCGTCGAATACGACCAGGTCCTGCTTCTGGCCGGACGTGTCGTTGCCCTTGGACCGGGTCGTGAAGTGCTCACTCCCGATCGGTTACTCGACACTTTTGGGATCGTTATCCGCGATGCTCATCCCGAGCATGCGGGGCGGTTCGTGGTCGCCGAGAGAGCGCACGGGCAACCGCAAATAGTCGATGCGCCGCGGCCCGGCCTTGGTGGCCAGGGTTGACGTCAGTGCTCGTCGTAGTGGTGTTCGTGCTGGCTGTGGCGATGCTGGCCGTGAACGTAGTCGACGTGCCCGGCGTGGTTCACGGCAGGGTGCCCGCAACACGGTCCGTGGACGTGCATGTGGCCGGCGTGCGGCTGGTGGATGTCGTCCGGACAGTCGTCGCAGTCCTGGATGGAATCGCTGGCCCGATGGTGGAGATGCCCGTCGTGGAGGAAGTCCTGGTGCTCACCGTGGCGGACGATGGCGTGGCCGCACAGCTCGTCGTGGATGTGCGGATGCTCGGACGCGGAATCGGCTCCCGTGGTCATGAGCCAATGATAGGCCTGCCGGCACGGGAATCGCGCGGCTTCTTGAGCATCGCCGCGTGAACCCCGAGACGGGCCGGGGAACGAGTTCCCAGGACGTTGCCACTGCCATGGCCGAGGCCGGCCACCGGATGACCGGCTCGCGGCGGGCCGTGATCGATCTGATCTTCTCGCGTGACGGAACCTTCGACAGTTCGGATCTCATCGCCGACGCCAAACGTCGTCGCACCGGGGCCGCCCGGGCAACCATCTTCCGCACGCTCGAGGTTCTCGTCGATCTGGGTGCCGTGGAGCGGCTGGACCTGCCCGACGGCAACCACTCTTACGTTCGATGCGACATCGGCCACCATCATCACCACCTGGTCTGCACCGGCTGCCAGCGCTCGGTCGATCTCGATCGCCTGGGCATGGCGCCGATCATGGCCGAAGTGGCCAGTCGGACCGGATACCGGATCGACCGCCATCGAGTCGAGCTGTTCGGGCTCTGCCCGACCTGCCAGACGCGCGCTCCGGCCGAGGCGAAGTAGCTCCTCGCAAACCGATGTCGAGTACCATATCCGGACGCTTCGGCCGGTGCGCCTGCGGGTGAGATCGGGCCGAATTGGTCTGTGACCGGCGCCAGAACAACGCAGGAGCAAAATGGCAAAGAGCACCACAGCCGCCGCACGCAAGTCGCTGCCAACAGGCGAGCAAGTTCCGGCCGCACCGCCGTCACTTTGGCGCCGGATCCGGGGAATCCACCCTGGGCTAGTCCTGGCATTTCTGGACCTGATCGGGCTGGGCATTGCGTCGTACCTGTCCTTTGAGGAACTACAGAACAAGCCGTTGCTCTGCCTCAAGGACGCGGTCTTCGACTGCAACGCGGTCGCTCAGAGTCCCTACTCGCGGCCGTTTGCCGGCATCCCCGTGGCGGTCTATGGGGTGTTCCTCTCGCTGACCCTGTTCGTGCTGGCGATCGCCTGGTGGCGGACCAACAACTACAAGCTGCTCCTGCTGCACTACGGCTTGTCCCTGGTGGGCGTGCTCTTCGAAGGCTGGTTCCAGTTCGCGCAGATAGTTCTCATCAAGAAGGTCTGCATCTGGTGCGAGTCCTATGGAATCTCGCTTGTTCTCAGGTTCTTCGTAGCCCTCTGGGTGTACCTTCACACGCCAAATCCGGATTCAATCCCGATAGCAGAACTCGACTGAGTCTCCTTTTCCCAACCACCAACACACGAGGGAAATCGCAATGACATCCAAAGCTCCGGGCGAGCGTTCAACTGCCGGCAGCGCCCAGCCGCCGACGACACGTCGCTCGGCCCGCCAGCAGCGTCTGCGGAACCGCGAGGCGAATCGATCCCTGACCAAGGCCGGAACGCGCGGGTCGGGCGGATCGAACAGTCCGCTGATGCTGTACACCCTCGCCGCCGTCGTGGTTGCTGCCGTCGTCATCGGCGCCGCGTTCTGGTGGACCAACCAGAGCCCTAAGAGGGCTCCCCTCGTCGCTCCGTTCGCGCCGGTCGGCAGCGCTATCACGCCGAGTTCCATCCCCACTAACGGCACCGTTCTCGGCCAGGCCGACGCCAATCACCACATCGACATCTACGAAGACTTCCAGTGCCCCGTCTGCCGTGACTTCACGGCAGACACGGAGCCGCAGATCGTGGGCAACTACGTCATCGGCGGCCGAGCCAAGATCGTCTGGCACGACTTCATCGTCATCGACAAGGCGCCGGGCAACACCGGCACCGAGTCCCTCGACGCCGCCAACGCAGCCCGCTGCGCCGGGGATCAGGGCCAGTTCTGGCTCATGCACGACTGGCTCTATGCGAACCAGTATTCGGAAAACTCCGGCGCGTTCACCAAGGATCGCCTCAAGGCGATGGGCAAGGCGGCCGGCATCACGGACCTGAACAAGTTCAACTCCTGCGTGGATAGCGGCACCCACAACAATGAGATCAACGCCGAAACCATCCCGCCCAGCGTGACCGGCACCCCGACGATCATCGTCGACGGCACGGTTCTCTCCGGCTACGACTACGGGACGATCTCCGCGGCTCTGGACAAGGCTCTCGGCGTGACGCCCAGCCCCTCCGTTAGCCCGTCGGCGAGCCCCTCCGCATCGATCAGCCCCTCCGCATCGATCAGCCCCTCGGTCAAGCCCAGCTGATCCTCGGTTTCCCCGGCTGGGTATTGGACAACGCGAAACCGTACGGCGCCCGAAAGGGCGCCGTACTTTCTTACCCGCTAATCTGACGCAATGACAGCGAACACCCCACCCAACAAGTCCAGGCCCACTGCCGGCCCCTCCACTCCCCGGAAAACGGCCAAGACGGCGAGCCAAACCGGAAGAAACAGTTCGAAGGCGATCGCTCGGGCGGGAACGGCGGGGGCCGGCCGCGGCATTAGCCCTCTCGTGGGCTGGACCATCGCCTTCGTGGCTCTGGCAGTGGTAGTCATCGGAATGGTCCTCGTTGCCTCGGCGTCAACCTCTGGATCCGGCTCCGGCATCACGACACCCACCGTCCTGACGCCCACGAACATCCAGTGGACCGGCCGCACGCTGGGCAAGCCGAACGCGCCCGTGACCGTGGATCTATACGGGGATTTCCGCTGCAGCGCCTGCGCGGCATTCACGATCGAGGGCTCGGAAGGGGCCCTGGTCTCCGAGTACGTCGCCACCGGGCGGGCCAAGCTCGTCTGGCACGACCGCCTCGTCATCGATGAGATGCGCAAGGACGGCACGGCCTCGCGAGACGCCGCCAACGCGGCCATGTGCGCGGCAGACCAGAACAAGTTCTGGCTCATGCACGACTGGCTGTACGCCAATCAATCTCCAACGGAGGACTCGTCCGCCTTCACGACGGCCAAGCTTTCCAGCATCGCCAAGGCGGCCGGCCTGGACATGACAAGGCTCCAGCCCTGCCTCGACGCGGGAACTCACGACGCGGAGATCACTGCCGCCAACGCGAGTATCGCCAAGACCATCACGGGCACGCCGACGATCTACGTGAACCACCAGATGGTGGGCGACCCGGGAACGGGCAACGCGGCGAGCTACCAGGAGATCAAGGCCGCCATCGACGCCGCGCCGGCCGCTGCTCCCACCGCCTCTCCGGCGCCGGCAACGCCGACGCCGACGCCAACACCGGCAACAACCGTCGCCCCGAGCGACGCGCCGTCCGTCAGCCCGTCCGTCAGCCCCTCCGCATCGACCAGCCCCTCGGTCAAGCCCAGCTGATCGCCGGGCCGCAGGGCCTACTCGCGCGCGATCGCCTCGATCGCAGCAAGCTGGCGGCGCAACTCAATGGCCGCCTGCCAGTGGTCACTTGCCGCCGGCTCCAGGCGCTGACTCTCTCGCGAACTCCAGTCGGCCAGCCAGCGGTTCGCTTCGCGCAA
>DASVKT010000278.1:0-1773 GCA_036385235.1 Candidatus Limnocylindrales bacterium
AGCGGACTTACCGGTGAGATCGAGCATGCGGTTCCTCCTCGCTAGGTTTGTGCCGGCGCCCGCTTCGGGAAGCACCGGGAGTCGTGAGAGCTATTTCTTGAGAAGCCACTCGAGGGCCGGCGGGAACGGGTTCACCGGCTCGAGATAACCCGATTGGATCGTGACGCTCTCCGGACCGATGCCGGCCGCGCGCGCGGCATTGGCCGGGTCCGCGGTCCACTCCAGCGTGATCGCCCCGGAAGTGAGGCCCGAGCCAAAGGCGACGAACAGCATCTGGTCGCCCTGCTTCACCCTGCCCGCGGCCACAGCCTCAGACAGAGCGATCGGCACCGACGCCGCGGACGTGTTGCCGTACTTGTGGACGTTGACGAAGACCTTCTCCATCGGGAAGTCCAGCCATTTGGCCAGCGCTTCGATGATCCGGATATTGGCCTGATGCGGGATCACCAGGTCCAGGTCGGCCATCTCGATGCCGGCCTTCTTCACCGACGCCAGCGCCGTCGACCCAAGGGTGCGTACGGCCATCTTGAAGGTCTCGGTGCCCTTCATTTTCATGAAGTGGTCGCCGGCCGCGAAGCTGGCATCCGACGTCGGCCGGGCCGAACCGCCGGCAGGCAGCCAGATGAGATATGCGCCGGAGGGATCCGTCGTCATCTCGACGCCCATCGTGCCGCCCGGCTCGTCCGAGGCGGAGAGCACGGCCGCGCCGGCCCCGTCGCCAAAGAGGATGGCCGTGCCACGATCGGCATAGTCCGTGTAGCGACTCAGTGTCTCCGCGCCGATGACCAGCACGTGCTTGGCCATGCCGCTGCCGATATAGGCGGCCGCAGTTGCGTAGCCATACACAAAGCCGGAGCAGGCGGCGTACAGGTCCATCGCAGAAGCGTTCTTGGCCCCAATCGCATCCTTGACCAGTGCGCCGGTGGACGGCATCACATAGTCCGGCGACAGCGTGCCCACGAGGATCAGGTCGATGTCTTCCGGCTTGAGACCCGCGGTCGCAATGGCCCGCAGACCGGCCACGGAGGCCATGCTGGCTGTGGTTTCGCCCGGTCCGGCGATGCGGCGCTCGCGGATGCCGGTCCGAGTGACGATCCATTCGTCGTTGGTCTCGACCATGTGCTCAAGGTCGGCGTTGGATAGAACCAGGCTCGGGGAGTAGGACCCCCATCCCGTCAGGTGGACGCCAGAGACGAAACGGGGCATTACGGCTCAACCTCTATCAACGGCTGCTTGGCCTTCACGAGCTTGCCCGTTTCCGCCACGATGCGGATCACCTTGCCGGCCTGGTCCGACTTGATCTCATTGAAGAGCTTCATGGCCTCGATGAGACCGATGACCTGGCCGACGGCAACGTGCTGGCCGGCCGTCACGAACGGCGGAGATGTGGGCGAAGAAGCCGAGTAGAAGACGCCGGTGAGCGGCGCCTTGACGGTCTTGACGTTGGTGGGGGCGGGCACCTCGGCGGCCGCGGCGGCAGCTGCACTCGCGGCGGCGTCGGAGCCGGCGGCAGGAGCCGCGGCAGCGACGGCTACCGTCGGCGCCAGGGCGGCGGGCTTGCGCAGGATGATGCCGGTCTCCCCGGACTCGACTTCGATTTCGACGACCGCGCTGCGCTCCAGGAGTGAGCCCAGCTTGTCGATCAGGCCCAGCAGGGAGGCGGTCTCCGGTGACATCGATTCCGGCGGAACTACCGGCTTGGACTTCGGCTCGTCGTGACGATCGCTCATCTGTCGCTCCCTCACTCAGCCCAGCGCCGGATGACCAGGGCGC
>DASVKT010000279.1:0-2159 GCA_036385235.1 Candidatus Limnocylindrales bacterium
ACCACATCAGACGCAGGAGCCACTTGGACCGAGAGCACGTCACCGCAGGTTTCCGCCGAAACGGGAGATGCGGCCTATGCGCTCGATGGCAATCGCTGGTTCGTGGCCGCGGCCGGGCGCAACTTCCATATCTACTCCACAGGAGACGCCGGCCAGAGCTGGAAGGACTTGTCCGCGACGGGTCTCGGGAGTAGCTGGACGGCGAACTGGCTGCATTTCACGAACCGAACCCACGGCGTCTTGAGCGTTGGCCTGGGCAGTGAGTACCCGGGCGCCTGGGCACTGATGCTGACGAGCGACGGCGGCCTCTCATGGCGTCCGGCAACGTTCGGAGCCGTCCTGCCGGCCTACCAACCGTCGGCCAGCGTCGCGCCCTAGATCCCCTGCGAACCGCCTACTGCCGCGCGACGGGCCTCATCGGGAAGACACCGATGATCGCCGGGCTCGTCGGGTCGAGCAGCAGCTCGCAGCCGACCTCGCCGGCCTTCACCAGCTCGCCCAGGAACCCGGCCTCACGCGGCGGCAGGCCAACGTAGAGCGGGCTCGAACTGGTCGGCATGGGGCTGACCTCGTCCTCGATCCCTTCGATCAGGAAGCGGCGGCGCAGCTCATGGACGGGAACGTACGGGCGGCTCTTGATGAAGCGGCGCATCTGCGCCAGCGTGCAGGTCGACTTATGGCCTTCCGGACGATCGCCGTCGGTCGCATCTGCAACCGGCACCGAGGCTTGAGGTTGAGCGGGCGCGGCCGACCTCGGGGGGCGCGACGAGACCGGCGGGTTGTTGCGTGGGGCCGCGGCTCGGGGCTGCACGGCCGGCATGGCGATCTGTGCGGAGACCGGCGCTACGGCTCCGCCCTCGCTCGGCATCGGCTGGGCATCGCTCGAGGCGACGGCGGCAACGCCGGGCGCGGGCGCAGAGTTCTGGGCATCGCTCGATGCGACGGCGGCAACGCCGGCCGCGGGCGCAGAGTTGCCGCGTCCCCGGCCGCGTCGTCTGCTCATCGGGAGCCTGTCAGGCCCGGGCCGCGGCCAGCTCGATGGCCTCGGCGGGCGCGGTGCCGGCCAGGACCTTCTCGGCGTAGCGCGAAGCAAAGCTGCTGGCGGCCTGCTCGGGAACGATGGCCTTGATGGAACTGTCATCCATGCCGTAGCCGTACCGGATGGCCGCGATGTTATCCGCGAGGTACTTCTTGGGCAGTGCATTCGTTAGATGTTCGTCCGTGAAGTCCACGTCGCAGACGCACAGCAACCGCCCCAGGGCAATCATGTTGCCGAAGAGGTCGCGCCCGAACTTCTCGACGCCGAGCTGCAGGAAGGGGATCTCCTCGCCCAACTCGCCCGGCTTCATCAGGTTGAGATCCGCGATCACGTAGTCCGTGCTGAGGTGGGTGGGACCGCGGTCCGCCAGCCGCAGAACCACGTCCGCGCACTCAACGACGAAGTTTGAGATGGGCTCGCGGTCGTAGCGAAGGAAGGCCTCGCTCATTCCGCCTCGAACCGACGAGTCGTAGTCGAACAGAAGCGTGACGTGGAAACCCATGACCTCGAGCAGGCTCGCCATCGTGCTGCCGATGACCCGAACGCCCTGGCCCCCAACGCCATCGATGACGATGGACTTACCTGACATCAGTTACTCCTCGTCCTACCCGTGGCTACTTGGACTCTACGGGCAGTGGCTCGCCCTTGATGATGCCGGTCTGATGCGTCTCCAGGCGCGTGGCGCCGGCAGGAGCCGCCTTGTATTCAGTCCGGTAGTTCTGGAGCATTTCATTGGCGCTCGAGAAGCCGATGCGCCGGCCGTTGTTTTCGATGCACTGGCTGGCGACGTCAACAAAGGCGAAACCCGGCCACTGGATTGCTTCCTTGATTGCCTTTTTCATAGGACCCTGGTGGTAGACCGTGGTCTTGGCGTAGAAGGCGTTCGGGTTGGTATTGACCAGCCCCTGGAGGTTGATCGGTGAGTACGCCGCGCCGGCCGGTGACGACAGGGTCTTCGTGCCGGCGGGCGTCGTGGGTCCGGTCTGACCGCCGGTGAGGCCGTAGATC
The DNA here is from genome assembly GCA_036385235.1 of Candidatus Limnocylindrales bacterium. Taxonomy (GTDB): domain Bacteria; phylum Chloroflexota; class Limnocylindria; order Limnocylindrales; family CSP1-4; genus Fen-1039. The sequence continues at coordinate 2,048 of DASVKT010000279.1, forward strand.
TCGTTGTTGTTGCAGATCACGGTGACGTTGGCGTTGCGGCGAATCGTGTGCAAAAGGTGGTTGCCGCCGATCGACGCGGTGTCGCCGTCGCCGGCGACCACGATCACGTTTA
>DASVKT010000280.1:0-7771 GCA_036385235.1 Candidatus Limnocylindrales bacterium
GACCTTGGCCGACGGCTCTTCCTCGAGCATGCGCTGGAGGGCCGAGCCCATCTTGTCCAGGTCCGCCTTTGTCTGAGGTTCGATGGCGACCTGCAGAGTTGGGAGCGGGAAATTCAGCGCCGGCAGCGAGTAGCTTTGCTCTTTGGAGCTGCAGAGCGTGTCGCCGGTACCGGTGATCGTCAGCTTTGCAACCGCGCCGATTTCACCGGCGTGGAGCTGGCCCACGGTCTCCTGATCCTTGCCGTGCAGGAAGAGAAGCTGGCCCATCCGTTCGGCTTCGTTGCGGGTGCCATTCCAGGCCTGAGTCTGACCCTGAAGGGTCCCGGTCAAGACGCGCACGTAGGTCAGCCGGCCGACGAACGGGTCCGCGGTCGTCTTGAAGACGCGCGCCACGACCGGGCCGTCCATCTTGATCGCAAGCTGGACTTCCTTGCCCTTGGAGTCAGTGACGGTGATCGTCTCTTCTTCCACGGGCGACGGGAGGTAGTGGACGATGGCGTTCATGAGCGCCCGAACACCGATGTCCTTTGAGACGCTGCCGATGAGAACCGGCGCCACCAGGCCGGACCGGACCGCTTTGTGCAGGACGGATTCGAACTCCTCGTCGGTGACGTCCTGGCCGTCGAGGTATTTGGCGATGACGTCGTCGTCGGCCTCGGCCGCGGCTTCCAGCAGCTGGTCGCGACGGGAGGTGACCTCGTCTGCCAGGTTGGCCGGGATCGGGATCTCGACTTCCTTGCCGCCCGTCAGCTGATAGGCCTTCTTGTGGAGCAGATCCACGAAGCCGGTGAAGGTGTCTGCGGCCCCGATCGCGAGGTGCAGAGGCGCGACCTTATTGCCGAATGAGGTGCGGAGGGCGTCCAGCGCGGCCGTGGGGTTGGCGTTCTCGCGCTCGCACTTGTTGAGGAAGAAGAGGGCCGGGTGGTTGCTGGCCCGCGCCAGCGCAACCGCAGCCTCCAGACCGGCTTCAACGTGGCCCGAGGCGTCCATCAACAGGACCGCCGAATCGGTAGCCGCGAAGCCTTCGACGACCTCGGCCGCGAAGTCTGCGTACCCGGGGGTGTCGACGAGCTGGATCCTCGTCCCCTCGTACTCGAAGTTGCCTACGGCGAGGGTCAGCGACTGCTTCCGCTTCTGCTCCTCGGGCTCGTAGTCCAGGCTGGCGGTGCCGTCATCGACGCGACCGAGTCGCGTGATCGCGCCAGCATCAAACAGGAGGCGCTCTGCCAGCGTCGTCTTACCGGCCCCGGCATGGGCGGCTAGGACGACGCTGCGAAGGTGGAGGAGGTCGGCGCTCTTGGTAGTCATCGGCTATTCGATCCTCTGGTGGCGAGCAGAACGTATCGAACAAACGGCGCGACGAGGAGCCAAGCGCCGCCCGGCCATGATAGACCTGCGGGCTCCCGGTGAAGAGGGTAGATGCGCGATCAGGGACGGGCGGCGCGCCGTTGGCCCGGGCCGAAACGAGGCTCAGGCGGCTCCGGACCGCGCCCCGATGTCCCGGCGCCGAAACGAGGCCCGGACGGCGCGCCGATGTTCCCGGACGGCCCGCCAATGGCCCGTTCATTCACCCGTGACTGAAACGGCCAACGAGAGGGCCGAAACGAGGCCCGTGCCTCCCGCCGATGGCCCGGGCCGCGCCGGTGGCCCGTTCATTCACCCGTGACTGAAACGGCCGGCAAAGTTGGGGCCAGACCGAAATGCCCGGCTAGGGGAGGCCTCCGGGCGCTATACTCCGCCCGATGTCAGGACATTCGAAGTGGTCACAAATCAAACGCCAAAAGGGCGTCAATGACGTTAAACGCGGAGCCGTCTTCACCAAGATGGGCCGCGAAATCGCAGTCGCGGCCCGCGCAGGCGGCGGTGATCCGGATGGCAACTTCCGGCTGCGCCTCGCGATTGAGCGGGCACGCGCCGAGAATATGCCGCTCGACACGATCAAACGTGCCATCGAGAAGGCAACCGGCGGCGACGATGGCGCGCAGTACGAGGAAATCACGTACGAGGGCTACGGCCCCGGCGGCGTGGCGATCATCGTCGAGACTGCCACTAACAACAAGAACCGCACTGCAGCGGACGTGCGCTCCACCCTCGTGAAGCACGGCGGGTCGCTGGCCGTTTCCGGCAGCGTGGCCTGGCAGTTCGAACAGCGCGGGGTCATCCTCCTCGCGCCGGGCGGCGATCCGGACGAGATGTCGCTGATCGCGATCGACGCCGGCGCAGATGACGTGGACACATCGGCCGATCAGGTCGAGGTCTACACCAAGCCCACTGAACTGGAAGCCGTACGCCGCAATCTCGAAGCCGCCGGCGTGAAGATCGAGTCGGCCGAGCTGACGATGATCCCCAAGAACACCGTCGAACTGGACGAGTCGAAGGCGCGTCAGGCGCTGAAGCTCGTCGACATTCTCGAGGAGCACGACGACGTTCAACGCGTCACCGCGAACTTCGAGATACCGGAATCCGTTATGGCGGAACTCGGCGGATGAAATCTGCGCGAGGCGCAGCCGAGCTCCACGCCAGCGAGATCAGCGCAGCGTATCTCGACGAAGTCAACGTCGGCACAGCCGAGGTTGACTCATGATCATCCTCGGGATTGATCCCGGGACCGCGATGCTCGGATACGGCGTTGTGGAGAGAACTGGCACTCGCATTCGCGCCATCGACTACGGCGTGATCAAGACTGCATCCACTCTCGCGCTGCCGGAACGGCTGGAAGCCATCTATCTCGCGGTCACGGACCTGATCGAACTCCACGCGCCGGTCCTGATGGGCGTCGAGCGGTTGTTCTTCACCAAGAACGTGCAGACGGCGTTTGCCGTGGGCCAGGCTCGCGGCGTCGTGCTGCTTGCGGCCCAGCTCCACAACCTGGAGATCCGCGAGGCGACGCCGAACGAGGTCAAGGTTGCAACCGCCGGTCACGGCTCCGCCGCCAAGGAGCAGGTCCAGCGCATGGTTCAGGCGATCCTGGGCATGGCCGAGATCCCAGAACCGGACGATGCCGCCGATGCACTCGCCATTGCCATTTGCGTGGGCAACCGCGAACGCTCCGTCGGCCGTGTCCCCACCGGCGCTCTAGACCGTTCCGCGCTCAATCCGGCCGAGACCGGCGTTACTCCCTACGAGAAGGCCGTTCGCGAGGCACTGCGCCGCGAACGGCTGGGTCCGGAGCCCGATGCACAGCCGAAGCGGGCACCGAGGTCCAAGACGGCGTCGTAGCGGTCTAGCAGGGCGCGGCCGACGCCGCATGCCACGGCCGAAGCGGCGCATTTCTGCTCAATGACAACCTGGGCGGCCTTATGTGGAAGCGGCGCTGCTCTGGGCTTCCGAATTGGCCGTTTGGTAGCCGCCAACGGCTATCGGCGCGCCACGAGGGCGCCAAGATGGGCGCATTCGGGCCGGAAATTGCTCCCGCTCCCGGCTAATGCCGTCCTGAGTAGCGTTGAGTGGAAACGGCGCCGGCGGACCTCCCGGCCGCCGCGGCCAGAATGCGAGGAGTAGCGACTGGCCGGTGATGGCGCCAGCCAATCCACCAAGAACCTCAGCCGCACACTGTTATGGAAGATCCGGCGCCACAAAGTGGCCCCGATTGGTGCCGCGGCTGCCGCGGAGGGCCCAAGCCCCGCATTTCGGTTCGCGGGGGCGTCAGAATAGCTACATTCACGGCCACTTCCTTCCATAACAGCGCCCGTGCGAGATTATTGGAAGAACCGCCGCCCCAAAGGAGGACGCGCACTTGATCGCCTCACTCGACGGAGTCGTCAGCGCCGTCTTCGCCGACTCGCTGATCCTCGAAGTCGGCGGCGTCGGCTACCGCGTCTTCGCCGCACCGGCCGTGCTTTCGGCCGCAACGACGGGTGAACGGCTCAAGGTTTTCACTCACCACGTGATTCGCGAGGATTTCCAGGCGCTGTACGGCTTCCGGAACCCGCAGGAACTGGGCTTCTTTGGGCTGCTGCTGACCGTGACCGGAGTCGGCCCGAAGGTCGCGCTCGGCATCGTGGGGTCGCGGCCGGTCGGAGACCTACAGCTGGCGATCCTTTCCGATGACCTGGCCCTGCTGACGGCGGTTCCCGGTGTGGGCAAGAAGCTAGCCGCGCGCGTTGTGCTGGAGCTCAAGGAGAAGGTCGCAGCGGCGGGCGTTTCCGTGGGTGGCATGGCGGGCATGGGTCCGGCCGCGGGCGAGTCTGAGGTAGTTGCCGCACTGCTGGCACTCGGCTATTCCGCGGGCGAGGCTCGGCAGGCGTCGCGCGACGCGCTGGCCGACCCGGCGGTTGGCGCGGGCCTGGAAGATCGAGTCAAGGCGGCGCTCCGGACACTTCTGCGAGGCTAGCGGATGTGGCGTGAGTTGATCGAGGCGGGCGACGGCATCGGCGTACGACTGGCCGATCCGGCAACCGAAGCCGCCATCGCAGAGGCCGGGCGCGCACTCGGGGCGGGCTTGCCGGATTCTCTCGCCGACCTTCTCGTGGAGACTAATGGCATCACCGACCTATACGGCTTCCCGATTGTCTGGCCGGTTGCGCGGCTTGCCGAGCGAAACCGCGACATGCGCGAGACCGCCGACTTCCCCGAGTTGTACATGCCGTTCGACTGCCTGCTCTTCTTCGGCGAGATCGGCAACGGCGATCTGGTCGGCTTCCGTGTGCTACGCGGCGCCACGCCGGACGACGTCTACGTCTGGGACCACGAGTTGGACAGCCGAATCTGGATCGCGCCGAGTCTCGAGGCGTATCTGAGGAAGCAGTTGCGGGGCAGGTAGGCAGCCGTGATCGAAGCGACCCGCGAAACGAACCTAGAACACCCGTTCGATATGATATGATCCCCGCATGAGCGACGGCCAGATGACCGACATATCGCGAATACTCGATACCGCCGTTGAGGACGAGGTTGAGGTCGCCGTCGACCGCAGCTTGCGGCCGCACAGCCTGGATGAATACATAGGCCAGCGGGAGCTGAAGGCCAATCTCTCGATCCTGCTGGGCGCCGCCCGCCAGAGAGGGGACGCGGCAGACCACGTCCTGCTCCACGGCCCGCCCGGCCTCGGCAAGACCACACTGGCCACGATCGTGGCCAAGGAACTGGGCGCCAACATTCGCTACGCCAGCGGCCCCGCCATTGAGCGGGCAGGAGATCTCGCTGCGATCCTCACGTCGCTGGACGAACGCGACGTTCTGTTCATTGATGAGATCCACCGCCTCAACCGTGCGGTGGAGGAGATCCTCTATCCGGCGATGGAGGACTACGCGCTGGACGTGATGATCGGCAAGGGGCCATCGGCACGGAGCCTGCGGCTGAGCCTCAAGCCCTTCACCATCGTCGGCGCCACCACGCGCGCCGGCCGAATCTCCAGCCCGCTGCGTGACCGCTTCGGGGCCACGTACCGGCTGGACTTCTACGACGTCGCAGATCTACAGGCAATCGTGGAGCGCTCGGCGCGATTGCTCGGCGTGCGGCTGAACCCGGACGGGGCTGCAGCGATTGCCCGGCGCGGCCGTGGAACTCCGAGAGTCGTGAACCGCCTCCTGCGCCGCGTGCGGGACTGGGCTCAGATGAACGGTGACGGCCATATAGACGCTGCCACCGCGGACAAAGCCCTGGCCGCACTCGAGATCGACGATGAAGGCCTCGATGGCACGGACCGAAAGCTGCTGGCCGCCATCGTTCAGAAGTTCGGCAGCGGGCCAGTCGGCGTTCAGGCGCTAGCTGCGGTTCTGGCCGAGGAGCCGGAGACGGTGGAGGACGTCTACGAGCCGTTCCTTCTGAGACTCGGTTTCCTGGACCGCACGCCGCAAGGGCGAATTGCCACGGACGGCGCGCGAGCCCACCTGGCCCGGCTCGGCTACGAAGTGCCACCGCCCCGGCTGGCCGGCCCGGAACAGCCGGCTCTGTGGGGCGGCGCGACTCAGGGCACCCCTCTCGCCACGGACACCACCGCCGGATGACCACCGCTCCAGACCCGAGCGCGTCCCGCGTCTCGCCGGCCAAATTCGAAGTCCTCGTCCCGCCGCCCGCGGACGGCTCCACGCGCGCCAGGCTCGGGCGGCTGACGCTGCCCCACGGCGTGGTGGAGACGCCGCAGTTCATGCCGGTTGGGACCAACGCCACGGTCAAGGCCCTGGACCCGGGTGATCTTCGCGAGATCGGTGCCAGCATCATCCTCTCCAACACGTATCACCTGTACCTGCGGCCCGGTCACAAACGCATCGAGGCGCTGGGCGGGCTGCACAAGTTCATGGCCTGGGACGGCCCCATCCTCACGGACTCGGGCGGTTTCCAGGTGGTGTCTCTGGGCGATTTGCGCAAGATCGATGAGTCTGGCGTCACCTTCCAGAGCCACCTGGACGGCTCGTATCACCATTTCACCCCGGAACTCTCGATCGAGATTCAGGAGTCGCTCGGGGCGGACATCGCGGTTCATTTCGATCAACCGGTGCCACCGGCGTCCACCGGCGTGTCGGCGCTCGCAGAAGCCACGGCGCGCTCCGATCGATGGGCAGCCCGTTCGCTCGCCGCGCACAGCCGCCCGGATCAGGCGCTCTTCGGGATCATTCAGGGCGGCCTGGACCCGGTGTTGAGGGCCGAGTCGACTCGCGTAATCGCCGGGCTACCGTTCGACGGCATCTGCATCGGCGGTCTGGCCGGCGACGAGACGCCGACCCAGCGCGAGGACACGCTGGACATAGTGGTGAAGCTGCTGGAGTCGGATCCAAGGCCTCGTTACCTGATGGGCCTGGGTTCGCCCGTGGATCTTCTGGAAGCGGTCCATCGCGGCATGGACATGTTCGATTGCGTACTGCCGGCCCGTGTGGCCCGCAACGGCCAGCTGTGGATCCCCGGCGGCCGCCTCAACATGCGCAACGCCCAGTTCATGGATGATCCGCGGCCGGTTCAGGAAGGCTGCCGCTGCCTGCTTTGCCGGAGCTTCTCGCGGGCCTACCTGGCGCACCTTTTCCGGGCCGAGGAACTGCTCGCGTACCGCCTCGCGACTTGTCACAACCTGACCTTCACCCTAGACTTCATGGCCGAAATCCGCTCCGCATTGCGCACAGGGACGTTCGCCGCGCGACTGCCCGAACTTCGGGCAAACGCCTCACCGTTAAGGTCTCGTGCATCGGCAGTGCAGTCGGAGTGAAGAGCCCACTTGTAGTGTGTAGGCCTCGGAGGCACATCAGATGGCAAGTCGAAATCCTCCTAAGAAGGAAGCCAAGAAGAAGCCTAAGGAAGCTGGACCCAAGGGACTCAACAAGATCCAGCCCCTCATGGAGCCGCCGACCAACGTCGAGGTTTGGAAGCCAAAGCGAAAGCCGCGGGCTGAAGAGACAGATAGCTAGCGCGCGAGCGGAAGCCACCCGGCGACCGCTCCGCACATCCCGAAGTGCAATGGAGCGAGGAGCAAGGTGGCGATAACTGAGCGCGGTGCCGAGATCAAAGGCACGTCACCAGAGAAGAACAACGAGCGCAGCAAGGCCGTAGACGCGGCCATCATGTCGATCGAGAAGCAGTTCGGCCGCGGGTCGATCATGCGGCTTGGTTCGTCTGACCGGCAGGCCGTGGATGTGATTTCCACGGGCTCCATCGCGCTGGACCTTGCCCTCGGCGTCGGCGGTATTCCGCGCGGACGAATGACCGAGATCTTCGGTCCCGAGTCGTCGGGCAAGACAACGCTCTGCCAGCACATCCTTGCGGAAGCTCAGAAACGCGGCGGTGTCGTTGCATTCATCGACGTCGAGCACGCGCTGGATCCCGGCTATGCCCGCGCCTGCGGCGT
>DASVKT010000281.1:0-11611 GCA_036385235.1 Candidatus Limnocylindrales bacterium
AGCGCTGGTGCGGATGCTCCGATGGCTTCGTGCCGTAGCCGGTCACATAACTCTGGTTAATCGGGTTGCGGCCGAGGATGTAGTCCATTGTCTTGGTGGCCCCGTCCAGATACTTCTGGTCGGCCGTGAAGCCGTAGGACAACCCCATCAGCATCGCCTCGTTTAGGGCCTCCGAGTTGGAGCCCCAGACGAAGTTGGTCAGAGGCACCTGATACCCCTGCCGGCTCATGAAGCCCAGGCTTCTGTCGGCGGAGGAGATGATGGCCTTGCGACATGCGTCCACCTTGTCCGACGGCAGGCTGTTGGACACGAGCGCCAGGGAGATCGTCCCCAGCGCGGCCGTGTGGCCCCAGTCGGGGACGTCGGCGTTGGCCCAACTGGGCGAGGCGAGAGCGAAGTCCTTGTAGACGTCCTTACCGGTGGCGATGTACAGCTCGGACGCGGCCCAGTAGAACTCGTCTGTCACGTTGGTGTCGCCGTAGTCGCCGCCCCCGGCCGCGAAGGAGGCCGCGTACATCGTCGGATTGGCCTGAGCTGCGGCCCACGCCGTCTCGGAAGCGGTCAGGCATTGGGCCGAGAACGCCGGGTCGATGGTCTTCCAGATGCGCGCGCACTGCGCGCCAACCGCGGCCACGTTTAAGGTGGCGGCCGTGGACGGCGGGAACAGGTAGCGATTGGTCGCCGTCGTGGGCGCCGCAAACGGCATGGGGGCCCACTGGTCATCGTGAATCTTGTGATGCACCATCCCCGCCAGCGGCTGGCCTGCAGGCACCTGCATGCTCAGCATGAATTCCAACTCCCAGCGTGCCTCATCGAGGATGTCGGGCACGCCGTTCTTGTTCTCGGGGATATTGAGCTGGCCATCCTTGTATGAAGTCGGGCTGAGCTCGTACTGGTTCAACATCGTCCAGACGGCGATGCCACCGTTGACCACGTACTTGCCGTAGTCGCCGGCGTCATACCAGCCGCCCTTGACGTCCAGGTAGTAGTCGCAGCCGGGGTAGTCGACGCCGTGGATGTCCTTGCCCTTATAGCAGGTGACATGGTCGTCGCTCGCGTAGCCGGCCGGACGCGCCCACGCCGCACCGGCATACTGTGCCGTGAGTTCGATGCCGCTCCGATCGCGGTAGAAGTAGGCCAGCGCATCCTTCTGGAGCGTGCTGTACAGATCGCTCGAGATCTTGAACGTGTCGCTGCCGACGGACCCGACGTACAGCTTGTAGCCGGTGCCGGCTGTCGTGTACGAAGTGAAGTCGATCTGATGGACGTTGTCGCCCGACGATGAGTCCTTACCGAAGACAGTCGTCTGACCGTTGGCGACCTCCTTCCCGGCGCTGTCGACCAGCTTCCACGAGAGCGGCTTAGCGCTGGGACTGTTGAAGGACGCGATCTTGGGGCCGTCCGGGTAGTAGCCGACCTGGTTGACGCTCACCTGCGGAGGGGCGGGCGGAGGCGTGGGCGTGGGCGTCGGCGCGATGCGGGCCGGCGTGGGGACAACGGTCTGCCCCGTCTTGAAGAAGATCGCCGTGCCGAACTTGGCGGGATCCTGATACGAGGTGTTGTTCGTGTCCGCGGTGGACCAGTTCAACTGGACGTTCCGATCCAGCACGCTCGCGCCGTTGAGCTGCATGCTGAACCCAATCTCTTTGCCCGATTCAGGCTTGATCCCCAAATCCGACATGGGAACGGAGATTTCGAACCCATAGCCCGGAAACGGCAGGGTGGTCTTGAAGACGTAGCCGTGGACCTTGATCTTGTTGCTATTGACGCCCGTCAGGGTCAACCCATCCGGGTTCGTCTTACCGATGTCCGCGGCGTTGATGTTGACCTGCCAGATGTGATCGCCGTAGCTGTGGGCGTTCATGTCCCCCGACGTGTTCAGGTAGAACTCCATCGAGTCTTCGTTCCAGTAGTTGCCGGCATGCTTCCCGGCGATGATGTTCTTGTCGTTCGCCGTCGCGGCCAGGTAGAGGTTGGTCTCGTCGGCGGCAACCTGGAAGCGGAACTCGCCGTCCTCGAGGTAGTCACCAGAAGTCTTGGGGCCGTAGTCCACAGACTGGACCGGCACTCGGGCCCAGTCGTCCAGCTTCCCATCGACTTTGATGCCCACGTCGTAGGGGATGTACACGGCAATGCCCGGGACCTGAGGCGGAGCGAGCAGATCCACTGCGTTGGCCACGTTCGGGCGACCAACCGCCAGCGTGCCGGCCATCACTATCAGTAGGACCATCAGTAGTGGGCGAGTTGGCAATCTTCGAAGCATGTTTGCGGCTCCTACCGTGCGATGGCAGTGACGAAGGCGTTTGAGGATCAGGGCGGCGGCGCGGAACGCGGTCAATACTACCTACGCCCACAATACCCGGGACGGATGTCCAACACTGGCGCCAGTTCGGCCACAGGCGCCAGTTCGGCCACAGGCGGGCCGCTCTAGATCTTTTCGCCCGTGTCTGGTTCGGTGGGCGGGTCGCCGGCGCGGCTCTGGGCGGGCGAGTTCTGGGCGGGCGGCTGGAGTGCGGACTGCCCACCAGGCGTGCGGTAACGCGAGACGTTGGCGGCGAACGGCTGGATCACCGGCCGATCGGACGCGACCCCCTCCGGCGCCGCCGGCGGGTTGACGGCGGGCGAAGCCGACTGCTGGACGGCCCTGCGCCAGGCGGGCGGAAGGTCGTCCGGGAGCAACGGCGCAAACTGCTGAGCTGATCGGGGCCAGGCCGGGGGCGCACCCGAGGCCGGCGTAGTCGGCACCACGGGGGTCTGCGTCCACAGCGGTGGCGGCTCAACGGGCGGCTTGGTGGAGAACACAGGGCGCGACCAATCCGGCGTCATGTCGTCGGGCGGAAGCTGGGCCAGGATCGGCAGCCGCGAAATCGGCTTCGCCCCAACGGGCGATGGCGCGATCCGCGCCGGCTGAGCGAAACCCGCCCCGGGCAGTGGCCCCGGCTGCTGAGACGCGAAACCCGGTGCAGGGAAGGAGCCGGGCGTCGGAGCAGCGGCATATCCGGCGACACGTGCCCTGGCCCTGTCCGCCCCACTCGTAACCCACTTCTCGCGAACGCGCTGACGGCGGGCCAACTGGACGGTGATATTCCCCATGGCGAAAAAGCCGAACAGATCCGCCGCGCCATGCACTGCGGCCAGAACGCCCAGGATCAGATAGCCATAGACGACTGCCTGATCGACCGAGACGCTGGCGACATGAGCTCCCGTCGCCAGCAATCCGAGAAACAACAGGAGAGCCGCCGCAACAATCAGAAGCGGCCCGAGGAAGAACAGGAACTCGACGCCGCGTGCGGCGGTCCAGGCCATTCCCCACAGGCCGGCCCAACGCGTGTCCGAATCGCCCGGAACGCCGAGGCGTTCCAGCAGATCCTGAGGAAGCCTCTTTGGCTTGCCGATGCTGGCGAGCGGGCCACCCAGGGCACTCAGCGCCTCCTTCACGATCAGGATCAACAAGATGGCCACGGCCACCCCGAGAATCAGACCGAACATGCTGAGGACGTTGTAGAGGACGCCCAGGGCAATAGCCACGCACAGAGGCAGGAAGAACACCTGAAGCCCCCACCACGCCCACAAGATGCTCTCAGTCCACCAGAAGAAGGCTCGGACCGGTCCAAAGCGCGGCGTACCGGACCCCAGGGCACCCGTGTTCATTGAAGTCAGCGCAAGGAAGACGCTGTGTACCGTGACGGCCAGGAAGCCCACAACGTTGGCGGCGAACCAGAGCAAGAGAAGCAACTGGACCTGAGCCGGGTCGAACTGAACCGTGCCCACCTTTGGGTCCAGAAGGTTGTAGCTGATCACCATGGCCACGAGGTCCACGAAGGCCAATGTGGCAACGACGGGGAAGAGGAAAAGCAGGGCCGCCGAGACGTATCCGAGCAACCAGGCGGAGATGTATCTGTGGGTGGACATCAGGGCCCAGGCAACCTCGCGATGCTCATCATCGAGGCCTGGGGTAAGGACCACGCCGGCCGGCCGCTCGGCAACCATGGCGAGAGTCGCCTGCTCTCTCTGGGCGTTACAGCCATAGCACCGGGTGGTGATGCCACGGTTCATCGACTTACAGGCGGAGCAGAACTAGAACTCCTGCATCTTCTTCTCCCGCGGTCCCTTCCTGAATTCCGGCCACCCCCGGGAAGTGACCGTACTAATCGTAGGCGAAACGGGGTCTTGCAAACGCGGTCCGCGTCCATGGCTTGCCCCAATTTGTCTCGATTCGCCCGACTAATCGTAGAGTCGTTCCAGGTGCCAGCTGTCATCGACTCGATCGAGATAGAGGAGCGCCAACCAATTACCGCCGGCTACCTTGAAGTAGTCTCGGGCGATCGGCCGGCTCCACCAGCCCTCGTCGATGCGCCATCGATTGCAGACCTCGACTCGCTCGCGCCGGCCATTCCAGCGAAACGCAACCAGTTCGCCGTTGGAGTTCAGTTCCACATCGATTGAGGGGTGCTCGCGCAGCAGTCGTGTCATGGCGCCGCCGAGTTTCCAGGCACCGAGCCGGCAGGCACCGAGCCGGCAGGCACCGAGCCGGCCACTCGCCGCCATTTCCAGCGCGCCTCCGCCAGCACGGCCTCCGAATCCTCGATCTCCATCCAGCCCACCCGATCCTCGCCGAATTTGAGACCGAGCCTGACCAACTGCCAGCCAAGCCGTCCCGTTCGTCCGGTCTGCGGCGTGAAGAGCGACAGTTGCGTGCCGGCCGCCGGAGCCACATCGCCCAACTCCAGATCCACTCGCGAGACCGGCGCTCGAGGCGGGGCCATCTCAAGGCGGGCGATCAGCAGACGCTCGATGGCCAGGCCCTCCGACGTTGGCTCGGGCAGAAGCTGGTTTATCTCCACGAGCGGCGGGATGTCGCCGGCCGTAAACGAGATATCCAGCTCCAGGGTCAGCCGAGCCCGAGCCGCCGCCGCGCCACGCGCCGTCAGCTGATCGCCGAAAGCCGCGGTCAGCCGGTGGAGGACAAAGCGCAAACCTTCCACGTCCGACACGGGCGGGTCTATCGACAGCGCCATCGCCATTCGCTCCGGAGCCCGGCGAGGCCGGAGCGGATCCGCTTCCTCTCCGCGAGCCCTGGCATGAAGCCACTCCCCTTCCAGCCCGAACCGAGCCACCAGCGCTGAGCGTGGCAACTCCGCGACCTGTCCGATTTCGCGCAGCCCGAAGCGGGCGAGGCGGGCACGTACCTCCGGATCCCGGCTCAGCATGGCTGCGGGGAGCGGAGCCAGGAAAGCCGCGTCTGTCCCGGGCGTGACTATGTGGAGCGAGGCAGCGGGGGTCGCCGACGCGGCGCCGCCCGACGGAGCCTTCCCCGCCTTACCCGCCAGAGCGGCCGCCATCGCAGCCGCGAAACGCGTCCCACCTATCCCCGCCAGCGGCGGCCCGGGCAGAATCCCCGACAGCGCCTCCCCCATCCGGCGAACCATCTCCGGCTCCTGGCCCCACAGCCGCTCCAGGCCGTCGAGCTGAACCTCCACCCGTCCGAAGCTAGGTCGCGCCGGGTCCGCCTCGGCCGCCACGCCCGGGCTGAAGCCATCCAGTCGATCGAGAGCCGCCTTCAACGCCTCACCGTCCGCCGTCGGATACGGGTCAAGAAAGAGGGCCTCAGGAGCGAGCCTATGCGCCGCCCCGAGCGGCATCCCCGGCCGGACCCCCAGCTCCAGCGCCCACCGGCTCGCGTCAAGAACCGGACCGTCCGCCCACGGCCGGCCGCCCAGGACGATCGGCGCCGCCTCGAATGGTTCTGAGGACCTGCTGCGAGCCAATCTGAGGAGAAGGTGGGGCCAGTAGAGATGGAGAAGTCTCATCGTTGGAAACCGGCTTGGCGGTGGAGTGGAGAGGCGGCGACGGCCGAGCCGCCGATGCAAGCGCGCTCGGCCTAGAGCCGCCGGGCGGATCGGCCCCGGCTCGCGGCGCGGCCCCGGCTCGCGGCGCGGCCCCGGCTCGATGATCGGCCCCCAAAAGCTCGGTGATGCTCAACAGACCCGTCCCCGCCGAGCCATCCCGCAGGAGTTCGCCTTTCGTCAGGCAGGCATCCCGCAGCCCGCCCTCCGCGTACAGGATCCGCAGTTCCGCCACTCGACCCGGCAAAGCGAACCGGTCTCGCGTGACACGGACCTCCGTCCGTTGCCCAACCACATCCCGGCCCAGCCGGATCCACGCCCGCCGGCTCAGTTCCAACCTCAGCGCAGCCACCTGGCTGAGGACACCGACCAGAGCAGCGGGAAGGCTCGGTGGCTCCAGGACCAGCAGCTGGACGCCCGCTCGGCGAGCCAGCGCCGCCAATCGATTGAATCTCTCTGCCATGTTGGCCGCCGATATCGCGGCCCCGTCCAACGGCCGGTACGGCAGGTCCAGCAGCAGCAGGTCTACGGTTCTGTCCTGGATGAGCATCGCCGCCATCGCCAGCGCCTCTTCCAGCGAGCCCGGCGTCAGGACAACAAGCCAATCCAGCTGTACGCCCCGAGATACGGCCTCAACAGGATCAAGGCTTCTGGCCAGATCCAGATACGCCACGATCCCACCTGCAGCCTGTACCTGGGCCACGGCCTGCAAGGCAAGAGTGGTCTTGCCGCTCGTCCCGTTGCCGTGCAGAGAAGTGGTGGCGGCGCGCGGCAATCCGCCCAGGCCCAGGATTGCGTCCAGGGCACGAAAGCCCGTGGAGATCGCCCGATCGGACGAGACCGGCAGATCGCCCGGCGCCACCGGAAGACCCGCCGGAAGACCCGCCGGCAACCCCTCGGGATCGCCCGCCGGACTCGGCCGCGGCGCCATCGCCAGCGCCCCCACAACCTCGACTCTCCCCGCTGGGAGAGTTGCGCCCCAGCGCGGAGCCGCCCCACCCAGGCGTTCCTGGAGGGACGACAAAGCGGCCTGGACCTTCAGCGAGGGGGTTACCATGGGATACCTGATGATAGAACGCGTGTTCTAATAGTCAAGTCCCAGGGCCATCCGCCGGCACTCGCTCGAGGGCCCGAGCAGACCCGCAGGCTGCGGCCGCCGCCCCACAATCTGGGCAAATTCCAACCCCCATAGCACGGCATCAGATAGTCGACTCGGCGCGCGGTCCGCGTGGCCGGCTGGCTCGATGGCGAGGGCCTTTCCACGCTTGTCGGACGATCGCCGGAAGCTCTGATCAGAGCTTTGCCCCCGATTTCGGGCCCAATTCCTGCGCTCGTGCTACCCCCGTTGGAATTTGCCCAGTTGTCACGCGGACCTGCGAGCCTCCAGAGCGATCAGTCTTCGAGGAGACGCAATTCCTGACAGGAGATGTCAGGAGCATCCACTACTCTCGACTCATCACCACCGCGCCCTGGCGCCCGGCGGCAGAGTATCGAGTCATCCAACGGACGCTCTTCAAACGTATGAGATAGCAGTACACTCCCCTACTTCCGTCACCGCAGGAGCAGCCCACCCATGCCGCTGATCGAAGCGAGAGGGCTGACCAAGAAGTTCCGACAGGCTGTCAAAGAGCCCGGGCTGGTCGGCTCGCTAAAGCACTTCGTCACCCGCGAATACAAAGACAAGCTGGCCGTCGACAACATCGACTTCAGCGTCGAGGCCGGTGAGTCGGTCGCCTATCTCGGGCCCAACGGCGCGGGCAAGTCGACCACGATCAAGATGCTCACCGGCATCCTCGTCCCCACCGCCGGCAGCCTCATCGTGGACGGGTTGGTTCCGCATGAGAAGCGCCAGCAGAACGCCAAGAACATCGGCGTCGTCTTTGGGCAGCGCACCACGCTGTGGTGGGACATCCCCGTCATCGAGTCCTTCCACCTGGCTCGAGACATGTATGAGATTCCGGTCAAGCGCTACAAGGCGAACCTGGCGGAGTTCACGGAACTGCTCGGCCTGGACGAGTTCATGAACACCCCCGCCGGCAAGGTCTCACTCGGCCAGCGCATGCGCGCGGACTTGTGCATGGCCCTCCTCCACGATCCCAAGATGGTCTACCTGGACGAGCCCACGATCGGCCTGGACCTCGCGGTCAAAGACCGCATCCGCAAGTTCATCCGCCGCCTGGTTGAAGAGCGCGGGACCACTGTGATCCTCACCACCCACGACCTGGGCGACATCGAGGACATCTGCAAACGCATCGTGATCATCGACAACGGCAAGATCATTCACGACGGCGACCTGAAGGCGCTCAAGGACAACTACGCCCGGGAGCGAGTCATCCACTTCCAGTTGGCCCGCCCGCCCGAATCGATGGCCGTCATCTGCGCCGGCGTGCCCTCCTGCGAACTTTCGAAGGACGGCCTGCGGCTGTCCGTCCGCTTCAATCGATTCGAGCATCAGGCCGGCGAGATTGCCGCGGCCGTCATGCCCCATGTGGAGGTCATGGACTTCCGCATCGACGAGCCCGAGGTCGAGGACCTGATCCGAAAGGTCTACCTGGGCCAGCTCAGCCTGGACCCGATGTCACCCGAGGCGCCGGCCGGAGCGGAGGCATAGATGGGCGCGCTTCACAAGTACCTCTCATTCTCCAAGGCCTCGCTCCAGATCATGCTGGTCTACAAGTCGAGCCTGGCCCTGAACCTGATCGGCACCGTCTTCTACGTGGTGGCGATGTTCTACCTGTGGCAGACGATCTTCCTGAATCAGAAGGGAGCGCTGCCCGGCAACTTCACGTGGCAGGACATGAAGGCATACATCCTCATCTCCTTCCTGCTGAACTCGGTCCTTACCTGGTACGACGAGTGGGTCATGGGTCGCGATATTCGGGAAGGACTCGTGGCCGTTGATCTCACCCGTCCTGTGGATTTCCAGGCGAAGCGCTTCTCTGACGCGGTGGGGCCCGTTCCGATCGAACTCACTTCGGCCCTCGTGGTTGCGATCGTGGTCGCCACGCTCTTCGGCGGCATCTCGATACCACCGGATCCACTCCACGCCGGGCTCTTCCTGATCAGCGCAGTGCTGGCCACGATCACCAAGTTCGCCCTGATCTATTGCGTCTCGATGCTCGCCTTCTGGACAACCGGAGTGACGGGCATTTCCTGGTGCCGTCTCGCCATCCAGAGCATCTTCTCCGGAGCGCTGATCCCGCTGGTCTTCTTCCCCGGCTGGCTCCAGACGGTGGCCGCCATTCTTCCGTTCCAGGGTCTCATCTCCACGCCGGCGCTCACCTACCTCGGCAAGATGGACGGAGCCACCACGGCAACCATGCTCGCGATTCAGGTGGCCTGGGCGATCGGTCTGCTGATGCTCGGCCGGCTGACGTGGCGCAGAGCCTCGAGGGCGGTGACCATCAATGGCGGTTAGCGTGCGCTCGCTGAGCCTGCGCCCGGTGCGGCGCGGAATCTACCTCTACTTCCGCTTGCTCGGCCAGCAGATGAAGTCGATCCTGGCCTACCAGGCGGACTTCGTGATACTGATATTCGCGGCGGCGCTGACCCAGATTGCCGGGTTCATCTTCATATGGACCGTCTTCCAGCGCATCCCGGACATCAACGGCTGGACCTTCTGGCAGGTCGTCACGATGTATTCCCTCATCTTCATTACCGAGGGCGTCGGTTCGCTCTTCTTCGAGGGCACCTGGTGGCTCGGATACCTGGTCTGGTCGGGCGACTTCGACAAGCTGCTGGTTCGGCCTGTATCGCCCATCATCCAGGTCCTGTCCAGCAAGGTCGGCTTCAACGGCGCCGGCAACATCTTCACCGGCTTCGTGCTGATGGGCGTTGCCATCGCCAACGTTCCGGTGCACTGGACGCCCGGACGTGCCCTGATGCTGGTGATCCTGGTGATCAGCGCATCCACAATCCGGGTGGCGTTGAACCTGGGCACGGCCGCGACCGGCTTCTTCTTCCGCAACCCATGGAGCATGGTGCCGATGTTCGTGCACCAACTCGGCGAGCTGGCCAAGTACCCCATCACCATCTACTCGTTCGCCATCCAGGCCCTGGTGGTTGTGGTCGTTCCTTTCGCCTTTGTCAGCTTCTTCCCCACGGCGTACATCTTCGAGGTGGACGCCTTCAGCCCAGCGGGTCTGCTCACGCCGCTCGTGGCCGTCTACTGCGTGGTCATGGCGGTGCTGATCTTCCGACGGGGCCTGCGCAGCTACGAGAGCAGCGGACACTGATGGGCTGCCCGGCCGGTCGATGCCGTCGTTGCCTCCTGCGCTCCTCGCTCACGCACCTTCAAAGCCAAGCTTGCTTGGCTCGCGCTCGCTCCGGTACTCGTCGGCGCCTAGGCCTCGCCTCGGCGGGGCAGCCCATCGCAACTGCGCCCGCCGACAATCCGGGCTAGCCTCGCCGGGCTTGAAGCGCAGGGCCTGTGCTAGACTCCTCCCTCGCGTGGGGATGTAGCTCAGCTGGAAGAGCACCGCGTTCGCATCGCGGGGGTCAGGGGTTCGAGTCCCCTCATCTCCACCAATTCCCTACCCATAAACGGCGGCGTGCTGACACGCCCCTCCCCGGCTGGCGTGTGCTGCCGTGGTCCCTTATGCAGAATGTAGGGCGTCCGCGGACTTGCCAAGCATCGCCGGCGAGACGACAGTTGACGGCAAGACATGGGAGCATCGGCCGGCACATCGAACGGCCGTTCGAGGGGGACCGACGTGAAGTTCGCTAGACCGATTGCATTTCTCCTCGCTTGCACCCTGCTCGGCGCGTTGCTCGGCGGGGCCATCATCGCGACTCGCGGACACTCGTCTCCAACGCGCACCGCTGTCGCGGCCGGCACCTACTCGCCGGCCGTCACCAGCCCTGCCGAAAGCGGTGCGAGCGCATCCCAATCCGCATCCCTATCCCAATCCGCATCCCCATCCGCATCTCTATCCCCATCCGCATCCCCGTGCCCGACGCTCGAGTCCGCAGAGACGCCACATCCCTCGTACCTACCAGTTCCGAGCACGTCCCCAGACCCCTCCCTCGTCGCGTTGCTCAATGGCTATTACGACTTTGTCGACGCCACGCATCAGACGTCTATCGAAGCCAATCTTAATCCGACGTCTCCTAACTACGGGGCGGTGAACTACTGGGTAGTGGGCGTCGGATACTTCGGCGCAAAGGCCACTGTCCAGCACGAATCCAGCAGCATCGATCGACTGCGCTTCTCGGGAGAAGGCCAGGTCTATCCGGGCGCCCAGGGAGACATCCTGCTCCCCACGTGGTGGCAGGAGTTGCGCCTAGTCAACGACGGGGCGTCACAGAAGGCCACATTCCAGATCGACGCCACTGTCGACCGAGTCGGGCTCACGGCAACAGCGACGCTAACCTACCAGGGGCAGGCCTACGCCCTGGTCGCCCCGCACCCACCCGATCCCCGTTCTGCGATCGACCGGCTCATCGGACTCTTCAACCAGGGCGATTGGGCGGCCGTGTACGACGCTGCGACGCCGACTCTGCAGAAGATCGCGGGCCG
The DNA here is from genome assembly GCA_036385235.1 of Candidatus Limnocylindrales bacterium. GTDB lineage: Bacteria > Chloroflexota > Limnocylindria > Limnocylindrales > CSP1-4 > Fen-1039. The sequence goes on from DASVKT010000281.1 coordinate 11,365, forward strand.
CGACGCGTTCGTGTGCGAGATGCACTCGATCCTGGCGACGAAGTACGGCGCCACGGGGATGTCCGTGCGGTTGCTTTCGGACCCACAGGTACAAGGCGGACACTCCGGGCCGTGGACGGCGACCGTTTCTGTCGAAATCACCATCGACGGTTCGAGCGGCAAAGTCCAGGGCGACTCGACGATGACGTTCGTGTACGCGGACCGATGGCTCCTGCTAACCACGGGGGACCTGAGCAACCTCACGCCG
>DASVKT010000282.1:0-7482 GCA_036385235.1 Candidatus Limnocylindrales bacterium
CCCTTTCGCGGCACGGCGATCAGTTGCGCATCCTGCAGTTTCGCTGCGAGATTGAGCTTGGTCTCGGCGGCGCGCGGATCCACATCCGCCGAGTAGCCGCCAGCGGCATGGATCGCATCCCCTACACGCGAGCCCGCAGGCAGTGTGTAGACACCGGGCTTGAGCACGGCGCCCGTAACCTGAACCACGACCACCCCCTGCGATCCAGCCACCTTGGACAACGCAGTCCCGCTCGGTCCGGCAATGAGATCAACCTGTCCGCCCGGTTTGACTTGAATGAAGGCCAGAAGTGCCAGCGATCCAATGGCCAGGATCGCTACGGCGGCTAGCATCAGTTGCAGCGCGGAAGGTTTCGGCCGAGCAGGGGCAGCTTTGCTTGGGCTCTCGCCCGGTTCCTCTAGCTCCCGCCAGGGCGCGCTAGTGTCCATCGGCGACTCCGATTTGTGATCCCGGCGGGGTTCGCCGCGAACCTTATCGGAGCCCGCTTATCTGCCGCTTATCTGGAAGTTGGGATCCCGCCGAAACGCCCGGCCGTCCCGTCGTGCCGTCTTCATGACAGACCCGAACCTGGGTAACGCGCGGCTGTTTCTCGACTGGAAGGGGCGGCTCAGGGCCCGGCATCACGTTGCCCGGGTTGACGTTTGTCAGGATCCCCCGCCGCCCCGCGCACCGCTTCCGGCGCCTGGCACTGCTCGCCCTACCGCACCACGATATTGATCAGCTTCCCGCCGGCGTGGATTACCTTGAGCGGCGTCTTGCCTTCGAGGGCGGCGACGACCTTGGGCCGGGCCAGAACCAGGGCTTCCAATTCTGCCTCCGGCATGTCCACGGGAACCGTGACGCGGTCGCGGAGTTTGCCGTTCACCTGGACCGGGACTTCGCGCTCCTCCTGAGCAGCGGCCAGCTCGTCCACAGACGGCCAGGTTGCCGTGTGGATTGACGACCACGCTTCGCCACGCTGCTCGGCCAGGCGAGACCACAACTCTTCTGCGATGTGAGGGGCGGCCGGGGCCAGCATCAGCACCAGCAGCCGGATGGCCTCGTTCCAGGCCTCGCCGCCGGCGATCTCCGTCCCTCGGTAGCGCTGGAGCAGGTTGGACAGCTCCATCAAGTGCGCGACCATGGTGTTGAAGCGCAGCTCGGCGTATTCCTCGGAGACGGTGCGCAGAGTCCTGTGAGCGGCCGTGCGCAGGGCCTTCTCGGCCGCCGCTGCGTCCTGGCCGGCCGGCAGAACGCCTGATTCGGGGTCTCCGTTGTCCACGCCGTGCGGATCCAGGGTCACGTGCCAGACGCGGTTGAGGAAGCGGCTGATGCCACCGATGCCGGTTGGGCTCCACGGACCACCCTGGTCCCACGGACCCATGAACATCAGGAACAGGCGAACCGTGTCTGCGCCGTAACGCTGGACGAGTTCGTCCGGGTCCTGGACGTTGCCGCGTGACTTGCTCATTCGCTCGCCGTCCGCGCCCAGGATCTGGCCCTGGTTGAAGAGCCGCTTGAACGGCTCGCGCTCGTGGGCCATGCCCAGGTCCGCCATCGCCTTGGTGAAGAAGCGCGAGTAGAGCAGGTGCATGACGGCGTGTTCGGCGCCGCCCGTGTACTGGTCGACCGGGCACCAGCGGGCTTCAATGGCGGGGTCCACCGGGGCGCTCGACTCGGCGGGCGACAGATACCGGAACCAGTACCAGCTCGAGTCGATGAAGGTGTCCATCGTGTCCGTCTCGCGCCGGGCCGGGCCGCCGCACTTGGGGCAAGTGGTGTTGACGAACGACTCGTCCGTATTGAGCGGGTTGCTGCCGCTGCCGGCGTAGTCGACCGTCTCGGGCAGCTTGACCGGCAACTGATCGACCGGGACCGGTACGATGCCGTCCGCCTCGCAGTAGACCACCGGGATCGGCGTGCCCCAGTAGCGCTGGCGGCTCATCAGCCAGTCGCGCAGGCGGTAGTTGACGGAGGCCTTGCCCCGGCCCTCCTTTTCGAGTTGGGCGACGATGTCCGCGAAGCCCTGCTTGGCCGGTTTGCCCGAATGCGAGCCCGAGTTGACCATTCGATCGGCGTCGCCGTGAGCGATGTACGCAGCCTCCAGCGGCGTCTCGACGTCGGCGTCCGAAACTTCCGGGCCGGCGATGACGCGCCGGATCGGCAGGCCGAACTTCTGGGCGAAGGCGAAGTCGCGCTCGTCGTGGGCGGGGACGGCCATGATCGCGCCAGTGCCGTAGCCGGCCAGCACGTAGTCCGCGATCCAGATCGGCGTGCGCTCGCCGTTGACCGGGTTGATCGCGTACGAGCCGGTGAAGACGCCGGTCTTCTCGCGCTCGGTGGACATCCGCTCGATTTCGGTGGCCTTGCCGGTCGCCGTGATGTAGGCCTCGACTTCGGCCTTCTGGCTCGGGTGGGTCAGCTTGGGGACGAGCGCGTGTTCGGGCGACATGACCATGAAGGTCGCGCCGTAGAGCGTGTCCGGCCGAGTCGTGAAGACAGGCAGTCGATGGCCTCGCCGCTCCGAGCCATCGGGTCCGCCCGATGGCTCAAAGTCATCCGGCGCCTCGCCGGATGACTCGAAGACAACCTCGGCGCCTTCGGACCGGCCGATCCAGTTGGTCTGCATGATCTTGATCGGCTCCGGCCATTCCAGGCCGGTGAAGTCCAGCAGCTCGTCGGCGTACTTGGTCGTGCGCAGATACCACTGGTCCAGTTCGCGCTTCTCGACGCGCGCGCCGCAGCGCCAGCAGTGGCGGTCCGTGCCTTCGACTTGCTCGCGGGCCAGCGTGCCGTCGTTGGGGCACCAGTCGACCGGCGAGCTGTTGCGGTAGGCCAGCCCGGCCTCCAGGAACTTGAGGAAGATCCATTGATTCCAGCGGTAGTAGGCGGGGTCGCAGGTGACGATTTCCGCGTCCCAGGCGAAGGTGGCGCCCATCGAGCGCAGCTGGCGGCGCATGTTGTCGATGTTCTTGAGCGTCCACTCGCGCGGGTGGATCTTGTTTTTGATTGCGGCGTTCTCCGCCGGCAGCCCGAAGCTGTCGAAGCCGATTGGCAGGAAGACGTTCTCACCGTGCATACGGTGGAAGCGAGCCAGCGCATCTGTGGGCGTGGCCACGTACCAGTGCCCGATGTGGAGGTTCCCGGACGGATACGGGTACATCGTCAGCAGGTAGTACTTGGGCTTGGACTCGTCTGCCAGATCCGTGTCGTACAGTCCGAGTTCCGCCCAGCGCCCCTGCCAGTGCGGCTCGATGGCCGTGGCGTCGTAGCGATCTGTGCGGCTGCGCTCTTCTGCGGACACGGGTGACCTCTCAGTGGCTGTGTGGGTCCGGCGCGGGTTGCCTCCGGGCGCGCGCTCGAACCCGGTCAGTTTAGCGGAGAGGGGGCGGGCGGCCCCGGGAGGCTGACCGCGGGCTTCAGTCCCGAGGTGACCGAGGCGCCGCCCGATCCGGCCCCGTTCCGCGCCCGCCGCCGACCCCAACCCCGCCCGGACCGGCCCCGTTCCGCGCCCGCCGCCAGCCCCGGCCCCGCGCGGCCCCGCTCCGCGCCCGCCGCCCGCCGATCATGCCAAATGCCCGCCGCCGACCCGGACCCCGCGCGGCCCCGCTCCGCTCCGCGCGCCGATCATGCCAAATGCCCGCCGCCGGCCCCGGCCCCGCCCGGCCCCGCTCCGCGCGACCTCTGCCCGCCGCTGGCCCCGACCCCGCCCGCCGCTGAGCGCCGATCATGCCAAATGCCCGCCGCCGGCCCCGACCCTGCCCGGCCCCGCTCCGCACCCGCCGCCGACCCCGACCCTGCCCGGCCCCACTCCGATCATGCCAAATGCTCGCCGCCGAGCGCCGGATCTCGGCCGGATGCGAGGCTCTTTGAGCCGAAGAGCCATGCCAGATTCCTCTCCACAGCGTCAGGTGGCAGTCTTCTGGCCCATCCGCGGCACTTTCTGCGGCCCATTCGTGCCTCCAGGTCGCCCTGGAGCCTGCACCGTGTTGCCCCGGTTCGCATTTGTCATGAAAGCGAGCCCCGTCGTAGCCATGATCGGATCCCGTAGGAATGCCTTGAACTGCCGCCCATCGAGCTTGAACCGGCTGCCGAGAAGAGCCGCGTGTTCGGCCGCATGCCAGCGGTTTGTGCGCGTATCCGAGGTGAGGAGCCACGCACTGACAAGACTTGGGCGCCAGCCGCGTTCTGCGGCGATGGTCCGAGCCAGGCGCACCTTACGGTCCAGCGTACCGAGCGCCTCATTGATGTCGACGAACTCTGTCTTGAGTTCGACCACCAGCAGATGAGCCTTGGCTTCATGCCACCCGAGTTGATCGATTACTCCGCGCTCACCGTAGACCGCAAAGGAAACCTCCGGAAGCACGACCCAGCCGGCTTGCGAGGCAAGCAGCCCGGCCACACGCTCCGCCAGCATTGAATGACGGCGACTGAGTAGACGATCAAGGTCGCCGCCGCGCCAGCGCGGCACACAATCAACGCGGATGTCGAGCGCGGCCGCGATCTCGCGCGCCGTGTCGATCGAGAGCCGTTGCCAATGCCCTCGCTCAACCAGCGAAACCGTCGTTCTCGAGACTCCGGCGCGTTCGGCCAGGTCGACCTGGCGCCACCCGCGCCGCGTGCGGACCGTCCGAATAGACGCGCTGAGGTGTTGGTCGTTCACCCGGACACAATGAGTGCTGCGGCTTACTTGTCGATTATCTGCGGTGGGTCGAGCGAGCCAGAAGAGCGATCGGGCCGGCCGTGAAGTCCTGCAGGCGCCACGCGCGGGCAGCCGCATCCGCGGACGGTGCAGGCGGGGGAGTTGGTGGAGCTACAGGGACTCGAACCCTGGACCTCCTGCATGCCATGCAGGCGCTCTTCCAGCTGAGCTATAGCCCCACGCGACCGCGAATGTTACAGCAACCGCACGACTTTGCGCGACCGCGCAAAGCACGGTCGGCTGAGGGACGCCACCAGAGTTTCGGAAGCCGCCCTGTGGCCGCTCCGCGAACGGCGCTTTCCAGGCACCGAGATGGGGGCCGTTGACAGGCATTACTGCCGAGCCCCCATCTCGTTCCCCTCAACACCTGGTTCGCGGCCCCCTCGGCGCGTCCCCTCGTCCGATGCGGGCAATAGACGCGAGGGAGGTGAGACGTATTGCGCGGCCGGGGTGGGGAATCTGAAAGAGGCGCTGCCGGGCGGAGGCGTGGATATGCACGGCCGGCCCGAATCCATGTTGGCACTAGCCTACTCCGGCGTTTTGATACGCCGTTGTCAGTTGGATGTGCATGGCCGGCCCGAATCCATGTTGGCACCCCCGTACACTCAGTGGGCGCCCCAAGGCTGAGGGAGTCATGGGCAGAGCCGGGATTCTTCCAGTCACGTAACTGTGCCCTTGGATGGGAGTCCGTAGATAGCCGGGTGTCCGGCGAACGGAGGGTTGTCATGCAATCCAACTTCTGTCCGGTATGCGGAACTCCGTGGGCTACCGGGGCCACGGTCTGTGGCGCATGCGGGCATGACGCCCGCTTCGCTGTGGGCGCCCGGCCTGTACCAGTTGCACCGGCCCTCCAATGGGCCCCGCCGCCGCCTCCTCCGCCCGCGAACGAGCCGCCGGCAGTTGCACCGGCCCTCCAATGGGCCCCGCCGCCGCCAGCGCCCGCGATCACACCGATAGATGCCCTCGCCGCCCCGGCCCTGCAGCCGGCACAGCCGCTCGCCACAGACCTTCCATCCGCACCCGCGTTTGGCGACCAACCGCCCCAGTTGGGCCAGCCACCGTCCGGCCAGCAGTGGGGCGCCGCTCCTGGATATGCACAGTATCCGCCCCAGTTGGGGCAGCCACCGTCCTACCAGCAGTGGGGCGCCGTTCCCGCATATCCACAGTATCCGCCCGTCGCGGCTGCTACCCGGCGCCCGAGTCGGTTTTCGCGCCGTGCCAAGGCAATTGCCTTGGGGCTTGTCGCCCTTGTTGCGGTGATTGCCGTCACAACGGTCTCCGCCTACCTCTTGCTGGCCACTCCCTATGACACTCAAATCACGCGAGACCTGGTCACCAAGATGGCGGCCCGCGACGCGTCCGCGCAGACCCTTCTTGAGTCGCCTGATTCTCTCCGTGTGCTGGCTGAAATGATGGGCCTCGTCAGTATTCCGGGCTCTGCCACACTGTCGGTCGAGAACCTGCTGGTGGCGGCGCCGGCCGCGAATCCGAGCGCGTCCAAGGCGCCCAATACAGACTCGTTGATATCGGCCAGCTGGACAATCAAGTGGGCAGGCAAGGACTCTGCCGGCAAGGCCGTTTCCGGCAAGATCGACCAGAAGATGACCGCAGCCATCCGTCATGGCACGGACGGCAAAGGCCATTTCATCGACATCAAGGTCTCGCCCGCTCTGACCTTCGACTTGAGCGCCTATTTCAGTGCGTCCGGCAAGAGCGAGGCCGATGCCAACAAGGTGGCCGAGGATCTCCGATCGGGCACCAAGTGGATACCAGGCGTAACCGTCAGCGTGACCCCTCGTGTGGATCAGCTGAATCTGCCGCCAGTTCTCACGAGTAGCCCTGCTCATCTGACAACGTGGACCCAGACCGTCACTCCGGAGGTTGTGGGCAGCCAGACGACATGGAGCGTTCAGGTCTCAAGCGCTTACGGTGACTACGGCGCGATTTCGCCTGCAACAGTCGTCACCACGGCGCCTGTTGCCGCCCAAGTCAACGTGGGTGCGATTACCCCTGATCAGGCGACCGCTCTGGCCGCCCCAACGGCGCTTGCGTTTTGGGCTGCGATCGAGGCCGGCGATGTCGCCAAGGCCAATTCCTTGATCTCATCAGGACCCAAGCTTGATGCTAGGGGTATGGCTTTGATGAAGGGTTGGGGCGCAACCAGCGGTGGTGTGAGCTCCTCCTCCGGGGTGGTCGGGACTGCCACGGAAGGACACAACGGGCCACAGGACCGGATCGGCAACACCGTGTACGTGATGGCGTCCGATGGCACATGGACTGTCGATACAAGTCGCAGCCACCTCATCGCCAGCTCCCTGTCAGGTGCCGGTGACGTGTACCCCATCAACGCATCGAGCCCCTCTGAGGGCTGCTCGACTCAGATCAAGATCTCGTTGTCTCGGGTGGTGTTCTACACGGATACCCCAGCCGAGGCAATCTTCCGGCTGAGTTCCAGCGCCAACTGCGACATGGGCGACGAGATCATCGAGATCACCGTTGGGTGGACGGGCAACAGCGCTGGGACTCAGATGTCTCCTGGCGTTACCGGTGCCGAGCCTGGAACCACCGTGGATCGCACAGTGACGCTTCCCGCCGAGTTGAAGTCGGGCATGGGCCCAGTCTGGATCAAGATCACGAGCTACGGCGAGCCAAACGGAGGCACGCTTCCAGGAGTCATGTCTTTCTCCGCGCACTAACCGCGCAAAAGAGAATCTGTAGCGGTCTATCGCCAAGAGCCCGGGGCTCGGATCGATCTGAGCCCCGGGCTTCGCTTTCCCATCACCAATCCGCGTCCCGGCCGA